>DBYD01000032.1 GCA_002309855.1 Bacteroidales bacterium UBA1195 | reverse complement strand
TATGACAGTCTGAAGACCAAGTCTGGTTGCGACAGCGTGTACCAGTTGACACTCATGGTCTATCCCACTTTTGTGGAGGCTGATACTGTTGTAATCTGCGCGGATTTGCTGCCTTATGTGTGGCATGGACGTAATCTCCTTGTGGAGGGGGATTATGCTGACAGCCTGCATACGTCACATGGTTGCGACAGTGTTTGTGCGCTCCGGCTCATCGTGAATCCTGTGTTTGTGACAGCCATCTCCGACACTATCTGTGAGGGTGTGCCTTACAACCGTTATGGTTTTGTCCTGCCATCCGATTCCACTGTCGGAACATCCCAACTGACATTGACTGATTCATTGCGTAGTGTTGAAGGATGTGACAGCGTGGTCACACTTTCGCTTCATATCCGGATTCTGCCAAAGGAAATGTCAATGATTTATGGCGATACGCTGGTTTCCAAAGCCGGTACCTATATGTATTATACGGACACGCTTGCCGGTATTGACCGTTATGAGTGGCAGGTGATCCCGCAGAGCATTGCGATTACTCCTTCGGAGTCCAAGGTCTGGCTGGATTTTGACAGATCTTCCGCCGGTTGGGATACGTTGGTGCTGATTGGCCATCATGTGTGCGGACAGACGGCTCCACGTATGTTCCCGATTCATGTGATTATCGGAGACGATGTGACGAAAGTCTCTTTACAGGAAGGGGTTTCCATATATCCAAATCCGGCCCAGAGCGAGGTATGCATAGAACTGCAATCCTTTGAAAGTTGGGACAAACCCAGATGGATGTTGTGTGACATGCAAGGTCGTGTGCTGGACGGCGGTTCCATTGAAGGGATGCAGACACGCATCCGGTTGGATGACTATCCGAGAGGAGTATATGTGGTACGGTTGTTGTCTGCTGGAAGCCGCCAATGCAGTTTGAAGGTTGTAAAATATTAGTTTTCATGCTGCATTGGTGTAAATTCCGGTGCAGCATGAAAAAAAATGACAGAAGTGTTCAAAGATATTGATTTCTTTAGTACTTTTGCACACATTTTTTGAATAGATAGAAAAATAAGGATACGATGAAAACCGAGTTATTAAAAGTAGCTGAGGACCAATTGGTTGAAAAGAAAAATCACCCTGTCTTCAAGGCGGGTGACACCGTGACGGTGAACTATAGGATTGTCGAAGGAAACAAGGAAAGGCTGCAAGCATACCAGGGTGTGGTGCTGCAACGTGCAGGAAGCGGCATTACGGAAACCTTCACTGTACGAAAGATGTCTAATGGCATTGGCGTTGAAAGGATTTTTCCGGTGCATTCCCCGTTTATTGACAGTATCGTTGTAAACAAGCACGGTCTGGTTCGTAGGGCGCGTATTTTCTATCTGCGTGAGCTCACCGGTAAGAAGGCCCGTATTAAGGAAAAGAGAGTTTAACCATTCCAAACAGTTTTTTTATGGCGACAACAGCAGATTTCAAAAACGGGTTGTGTATTGAAATGGACGGCAGCGTGTGGAGCGTTGTGGAGTTCCTGCATGTGAAACCGGGTAAGGGGGCCGCATTTGTTCGGTCCAAGTTGAAAAACCTCAAGACAGGCCGTACTTTGGAACATACTTTCCCGGCTGGTGTCAAAATTGATTTGGCGCGTGTGGAACGTCGTCCGTACCAGTTTGTGTACAAGGAGGATGAAAACACCTACTATTTCATGCACACTGAAACTTTCGAGCAGATTCCCATCCAAAAGGAGATGATCAGCAATCCGGGACTGCTCAAGGAGGGACAGGAGGTGGAAATCATGTACCATGTGGATACAGACTCCCCGCTTACTTGCGAGCTGCCCCCATTTGTTGATATGGAGGTGACTTACACTGAGCCGGGTGTGAAGGGAGATACCGCCACCAATACGTTGAAACGTGCCACGGTGGAGACAGGTGCTGAAGTTATGGTGCCTCTCTTTATTGAAACAGGGGAGAAGATTAAGGTGGATACCCGCACCAACCGCTATTCGGAACGTGTAAAATAATTGTAATGAAATTACCTCAGCCTATTTCCATTGACGAATTGCTGTCCATTGTCGGAGGGCAAATCAGGGTTGTCGGGGATCAGAACCGCAAAGTTGAAGGTATCAATGAAATTCACGCTGTGGAGCCTGGTGATGTGACCTACGTGGATCATCCAAAATATTACGAAACGGTATTGAAAGGAAATGCGACCTTTGTCTTTATTGACAAAGAGCCGGAAGAGATTTATGGGAAAACCTTGCTGGTATGTGAGGATCCCTATACGCCGTATGTTACATTGGTCAGGCGTTTCCGTCGGTTTGTACCGCAGAACGCCAGCATCCATCCCTCCGCCCAAATCGGGGAGGGGACTGTGATCCAGCCCGGAGTTTTCATCGGCCCGGAAGTCCGCATAGGTAAAAATTGCATTATCCACGCCAATGTGAGCATTTATGACCATACTGTAATCGGAGATGAGGTCGTGATTCATTCCAACAGTGTCATCGGTGCAGATGCTTTTTATTTCAAGCATAGGACCGAACGTTGGGACAAGTTGGATTCCTGCGGCTCGGTAGTTATTGGCGACCGTGTGGAAATAGGTGCGTTATGTACAATTGACAAGGGCGTCTCTTCACCTACAACTATCGGTGAGGGCTGCAAATTTGACAACCACATTCAGGTGGGGCATGACACTACCATCGGAAAGCATTGCCTGATCGGTTGCCACACCTCCATTGCCGGCACCACTGTGATTGAGGACAATTGCCTGATTTGGGCCCATGCCGCCATCAACAAGGGCTTGGTGGTGCGAAAAGGGACCACAGTGCTGGCCACCTCTGCCGTTGACAAATCAACCAAGGAGGGCAGTGTGCTGTTCGGTGTTCCGGCCATTGACGCGTATTCCAAGTGGCGCGAACTGGCATCGTTGCGGATGCTGCCCGCATGGATGCAAAAAATAGAGGAGGAACTCAAGAAATAAAAAAGTCGCCAATCGGCGACTTTTTTTATTGAATGTCCAGATGGTGCCCCATCCTATCCTGTTTTGTCTTCAGGTATTTCCTGTTGTAGGCGTTCGGCTTTATAATCAGCGGTACTGTCTCTGTGATTGTCAAGCCGTAGCCTTCCAGTCCGCTCCGTTTGACAGGATTGTTGGTGATAAGCCGCATCTGGGTGACACCAAGATTCCTAAGTATCTGTGCGCCGATGCCGTAGTCCCGCTCGTCCGGTTTGAAGCCGAGCCGGATGTTGGCATCGACCGTGTCCAGCCCCTGTTCCTGCAGGTGATAAGCTTTCAATTTGTTAATCAGGCCGATTCCTCTTCCTTCCTGACTCATGTAGACTATCAGCCCCTTGCCTTCCTCCTCCACCATCTGCATGGCGCGGTGCAGCTGGTCGCCGCAGTCGCACTTGCAGCTGCCGAAGATGTCGCCGGTGGCGCAGCTTGAATGCACACGTACAAGCACAGGTTCGTTATCCTTCCATTCGCCTTTTTTCAATACAAGGTGCGTCACACCGTTGTCCAGCTGGGTGTAGGCGATGAGTTGGAAGCTGCCCCATTCGGTGGGCAGGAATACCTCCTCCTCCTTGCGTACCATTGTCTCATGTGCCACCCGGTAGGCAATCAGATCCTTGATTGTAATGATTTTCAGGCTGTATTTTTTTGCAACTTCCACCAATTGCGGTAATCGTGCCATGGTGCCGTCATCGTTGATGATCTCAATAAGTGCACCGCAGGGACGCAGTCCGGCCAGACGAGCCAGATCTACAGCGGCTTCGGTGTGCCCTGCCCTGACAATCACGCCTCCGTTGCGGGCGCGCAGCGGGTTGATATGTCCTGGCCTGCCCAAATCGGAGGGTTGGGTTGCAGGGTCAGCCAGTGCGCGGATGGTCATCGCCCGGTCGTGCATTGAGACCCCGGTTGTGCAGCCGTTGCCTAACAGATCCACCGTAACGGTGAATGGGGTGCCGAGCAGGGAGGTGTTGTCATGCACCTGCATGTCCAGATTAAGCTCCTTGCAGCGATTCTCGGTAACGGGGGCACAAAGAACACCGCGTCCGTTTTTCAGCATGAAGTTGACATGTTCCGGTGTGATTTTCTCCGCCGCCATTATGAAATCGCCTTCGTTTTCGCGATCCTCATCGTCCACAACAATGACAAAGTTCCCTTTTTTGAACTCCTCTATCGCCTCTTCAATTGTATTCAGTTTTAATTCCATAAAATTATTCTGCTTAATTATTCAAAACGTGGGATACGTTGCCATATTGCGTGTGAGTCGAAAAAAAAGTCAATAATGTGTTTGTGTCCGAAAAATGATTACTTTTGCAAATTGTTTTATTTATGTCTGATAAGGATTTGACAGGTCGTTTGCGTTTTCTCTCTCATGTTGGGGTTCTGTACGCCATGTTGATGGCTGCGATACTGCTGCTGCTCTGCCTGCGCAGCCGCTTCCCGCGTGCCGCCGGTTATTACCTGATGCCGGAGGAAGCAGGTTCATACCTGCCTCTGCTGCTGTCGGGTGTGGCGGTGCTTGGGGCGTTGTATGTGTTTTGCCGCCTCCTGTTCCGCAATGCGCGGCGGTGCAAGGCTGTGGCAGTCGTGACCGGGCTGCTTTTCCTGCTTATACAATTGTTTCTGATATACGGCTATTATTTTGAAACCGATTGGGATGTCCAGCAGCTGGTCGGTGCGGCGCGCGCCTCGGCTGCAGGGGATGGGGAGGCTTTGCAAGGCTACTCCTGGTATTTCAGCGAATGCCCCAACAATCTTTTTCTGACCGGATTTTTTGCGCTGGTTTTCAGGATATGCGGACTGTTCGGCCTGCATGGGCTGTTTCTGCTGCTGGCACTGCAATGCCTGTCGGGAACGCTGGTCTCCTGGATGCTTTTCCAGACACTCTTCCGTGCATGTGATGCGCCGACCGCCTTTTTCGGACAGCTTCTTTTTCTGCTTTTTGTCGGTTTGTCACCTTGGTTTTCCATCCCATATTCTGATACGGCAAGCCTCATCTTCATTATGGGTATGGTATGGCTTGCAATGACCTCCGTGCTGTCGCTGAGGCCGCAGCTCAAGTGGTTCCTGCTTGCTTTTCTGGCCGGAGTCGGATATGCGGTCAAGCCGCAGACTTTGCTTGTCTTCATCGCACTGCTGCCGTTCTGTTGGCCGCGTTCCGGGAAAAATATCATTTTCAGTTTGAGCGGCAAGAAACGTTCCGCAGTTCTGCCGTTGCTTCTGGCAGGTTTTGTGTCGGCCTGCCTGCTGACTGCTGTCGTTGGCAAATCCACCGGTATTTCCCGTCAAAAGGAACCTGCCTTCGGCATGACGCACTATCTGCTGATCGGCATGAACAGCCGGACCATGGGGGATTATGCTCCGGAGGATGTGGAGTTCTCCCGTTCATATCCCACACGTTTGGCACGGGCGAAGGCGGAGTTGCAGGAGATGGGACGGCGTGTGAAAGCCATGGGCGTGTCCGGTTTTTTCAGGCATCTTTGCGAAAAAAACATCCTGACCTATGGGGACGGTACCTTTTCGTGGGGCAAGGAGGGGAAATTCTTCCATACGCTTTTTCAGGAAAAAGGCAGGCCGTTCGCCAGTTTTTTGCGTAAGGTCTATTACACAAGGGAATATGGCGGGGTGTATTATCCGTTTTTTTGCATCATGTCGCTTATTTTTTGGCTGGGCATACTGTTTTGGAGTGTTGTCGGCGGTCTGATTGGGCGCGAACCGCTCACAAATGCCCTCTGCCTTACACTTCTTCTGCTTGCTGTTTTTGAGATGCTGTTTGAGTGTCGGGCGCGTTACCTGTTCGGATTCACACCGTTATATCTGATGTGTGCCAGCATGGCCTTTTATCGGGCAAAAAACAACATAAAAAACAAAAAAGTCGGTTTTGTATTGAAAAAATAACTACTTTTGCAAAATCAAATACGAGATGGTCCAAAAGCCCATCTTCGGTCCATTAGCAGTACATAATCTGTTTTTTAACAATTTGAAAGATGATTTATACCAGAAAAGGTGATGACGGTAAGACATCCCTGATTGGCGGTGAAAAGGTGTGGAAATCCGATGAAAGGGTTGAAGCCTATGGCACTGTCGATGAATTGAACAGTCATGTCGGACTCCTGCATGACCATTGTCCCTACAGTGTGGAGAAGCGTTTTTTGAACGGAATCCAACGTCAGCTTTTTGTTGTTCAGAGCCGACTGGCAGCAAAAAATCCTGGGCAATACGATTTCTTGCCTGTCATGCAGCCGGAGGCTGTGGAGACGTTAGAAAATGAGATTGACCGTATGGAGGCGCTGATTCCCCCATTCCGTGATTTTGTGATGGCTGGAGGGCATCCGCTTGTTTCACAATGCCATGTTGCACGTTGTGTATGCCGTCGTGCTGAACGTCGCGTGGTCGCTCTTATGCAGCTGGAGGAGGTGGAACCGGTGTTGCGCCAGTATTTGAACCGCTTGTCGGACTATCTTTTTGTACTTTCAAGATATTTTTCAAGATTATTGGATATTAAAGAAATCACTTTTTCAGAAAAAGCAAGCGACAATTAAAAATGGGAATGAAGAACAATGCCAATCCTCTGGCGACAAAATCTCTCATGGATTTGAGGGAGATAGCGAAAGCGTTACACATAAAAAACATCATCAAATATCGTAAGGCGGAGCTGATTCGCGAAATTGAGCGTGTTGCCTCAACGGAAGCGTCATCTGTCCAGCCGGTCATGACGGACAAACCGAAACAGGGTACTGGTCGCAAGCGTGGCCGTCCGAGACGTGTTCCGATACAGGAAGCGGAACATCAGGCGCCTAAAGCCGAACCTGCAGTTCCTGTCCAGCCGAAAGATGTTGTGGAACAACCTGTTTCTGTTGAAGATGAAAAAACTGGGCGGAAGGGTAAGCGCAAGCGCATAGCAAAATCCAATCCTGTAATGCCGGGCACCATTCGGATGGACTTCCATGTGGCGGAAGAGCCGCCCATGAATGAAAACCGTTCGGAAGATTCGGAAAGTATATCTGCTCCTACGGAGGAAACTGAAGAACATGTGCCTACACCGGAAGAGCAGACTGACGCGGAGATTTCCCGTGCCATTGGGGTTTCTCCGGATGATTACATCCCCAAGAACGAGGAGTTTCTCGGTACGGTGGATTGTGAGGGCGTGCTGGAGGTTGGTGAAGGTTTCGGATTCCTCCGTTCTGCGGATTATTATTACCTGCCCTCACCTGATGATATCTACGTGTCACAGTCCCAAATCAAACTGTTCGGTTTGAAGACCGGCGATGTGATCCAAGGAAGCATCCGTCCGCCGAAGGAGAGTGAAAAATATTTCCCGCTGACGAAAATCAACCTCATTAACGGCAAAACCCCCGACCAGGTTCGTGACCGCATCCCGTTCGATTATCTGACCCCATTGTTTCCCTCTGAAAAGATTGATTTGACATCCCATAAGGGCTGCACAATATCAACTCGTGTCATTGATTTGTTCGCTCCAATCGGCAAAGGGCAGCGCGGATTGATTGTCGCCCAGCCGAAGACAGGTAAGACGGTGCTGCTGAAGGAGATTGCTAACGCTATTGCCGCCAATCATCCTGAAATCTATCTGATTGTGCTGCTGATTGACGAGCGTCCGGAGGAGGTGACAGATATGGAGCGCAGCGTCAAGGCGGAGGTGATAGCATCAACGTTTGACGAACCGGCCGACCGTCATGTTAAGATATCCAACATTGTGCTTGAGAAGGCCAAACGCATGGTGGAGTGCGGGCATGACGTCTGCATACTGCTGGATTCCATCACGAGGCTGGCTCGTGCCTACAATACGGTTGCACCAGCTTCCGGCAAGGTGCTTTCAGGCGGTGTCGAGGCCAATGCACTGCAAAAGCCGAAGCGTTTCTTTGGCGCCGCCCGTAAGATTGAGAACGGCGGTTCGCTCACCATCATAGCCACCGCTCTGACGGAGACCGGCTCCAAAATGGACGATGTGATTTTTGAGGAGTTCAAGGGAACCGGCAACATGGAGCTGCAATTGGACCGCAAGCTGGCCAACAAACGTATCTATCCGGCTGTCGATCTGATGGCCTCCAGCACGCGTCGTGACGACCTGTTGCAGGAAAAGGAGACCCTGCAGCGCATGTGGATCCTGCGGAACCATTTGGCTGACATGAATCCTGTGGAGGCTATGGAGTTCCTGAAAAGCAAGATGCAGCTGACCAGGAACAACGCCGAGTTCCTGATGTCCATGAACGGTTAAACCGCCAGTCGGATGAGCAGGAGCAAATTGGAGAAATTTGCCGAAAACCGCACCTTCCCCAATTTCTTCCAGTGGGAAGGGGAGGGCTTTTCCCCGGAGGCGCACTTTTCCATGCGGGGGCATTGGAACGACCTTTTTTTCAGGAATGACCATCCGATTGTCCTTGAACTGGCTTGCGGACGTGGTGAGTACACGGTCGGTATGGCGGAAAGGGATCCGCAACGCAACTTTATGGGTGTGGACCGCAAAGGTGCCCGTATGTGGAAGGGCTGCAAGTATTCCGTTGTCAACAATATGCCGAATGTGGCTTTTCTGCGCACTCAAATCCAATACCTTCCATGCTACTTTGCTGAAGGCGAGGTGCAGGAGATCTGGATTACCTTTCCCGACCCACAACCACGTAACTGTAAGGAGAACAAACGGCTTACATCTGAATATCACTTGTCTGTATACAACCGTGTGCTGGCTCCGGACGGAACCGTACATTTGAAGACGGACAGCGATTTCTTTCTGGATTTCACCTTGGAGACCTTGCAGCGGCTGCAATTGCCGGTGCTATGCCTGCAACGGGACATATACCGGAACGGGATGCCCGATTCCCGCCTGGATATCAAAACCTATTACGAGTCCATGTGGCTGGAACAGGGCAAGGCCATCCATTATTTGAAATTCGCATTGTGACCTTACCACCCGGTGGCGATGCCGGTCAGGCCGATGGCGGCGGCCATCAGCAGTTTGACCGCCTTCAGCCGTACAAAGGTTTTCGGGGATTCCGCCATCAGCGGAATGCCACCGTGCCCCTCCTGCAGCAGGCAGTTGGCCAGCAGCGTGCTGAACGGCACAATCCCGTCCGCAAACAGATAGACCACCGCCAAATGCGGCCCCGACTGCGGAATCAGCCCGATGCCCAGTGCCAATATAAGCAGCAGCATTTTGCCGCTGTTGCGCATCTGGAGCGCCTCCAGGTTCAGCTGTTGTGTCAGCAGGGTCAGCAGGGCGATCACCCCGAAGCTCCAGAGGAAGATTTTCAGCAGGTGCTTTTTCAGGATGTGCTCCCAAAGATGCTCCTCAATGAAGTGGCTGCCGCTGAAGCAGCAGAGCAGCAGTGTGGCGGCGGCGATGGCGATGAAGACCAGTTTTTCGCCGGAGAGGCCGGATGCCCCTTCCTCCTCATGCTCTCCCAGCACGCCGGTCAGCAGCCCCACGATAAACAGCAGGATACAGCCAATGAGTATGAACCGGTAAAGCGGATGGTGCGTTTCGTGCCTCTTTTCCGGATGCTCCGGTTTGTCATGTTCATGCAGCACCAGATGCTCAATCTGGTGGATGTGGGTGGTTGACTGGAAGGGGTGGAACAGCTGGTAGCAGCATCCGGCGGCTATGCCGGATGCCAGCAGGATGCCGCCGACAAGCGCCGCCTTTTCCGGCATCATCGAAAGCATGAAGAAGGCCTCGTCCCCGAAGGATGCAATGCATGCGGCCAGCAGTGCGCCGAACCCCACAATGTTGTGCGTGTAGAGCGAAACCACTGCAAACACACCGGCGCATCCCGGCGTAAGGCCCAGCAGTGCGGCAATCACAATCTGCCAATGCGGCTTCCTGTCCATGAGCGCCATCTCCTTTCCCTGTGTGCGCACATGGATGAATTCGATCAGCATCATCAGCATCAGCACCATTGTGGTGATGACGGCGGTTTCAGAAAGCACATCCGGAAGCAGGTGTATCATTGGTTGGAAAAAGTGGTTTGGAAGTCAATTCGGTTCAGCATCGACCGGCCCAGAGTGGCCTCATCGGCATATTCCAGTTCATCCCCGACCGAAAGTCCTCTCGGGATGGTTGTGATACGCATTGCCGGTTTCAGTTCACGTGCGTGTTTGTACAGATAATATGCGGTGGTGTCCCCTTCGGTGGTGGCCGGCAGCGCCAAAATCAGCTCCTCAATTTCCGGCAGCCGTCTCCACAGGCTTTCGATCTGCAGCTGCCCCGGTCCGATGCCGTTCATGGGGGAGATTACTCCGCCCAACAAATGGTAGCGGCCGTTGAACACCTCTGTGTTCTCGATGGCCATCACATCGCGTATATCCTGCACCACGCATACGGTGGTGGGGGAACGGTGTGGATTGCGGCAGATGTCGCATTCCTCCTCGTCCGACAGGTTGAAACAGTGCCGGCATCGGTGAATGTTGTGGCGCATTTCGTGCAGGGCACTGGTAAGGTTGTCTGTCTCTGTCTCAGGTTGCTGCAACAGATGGATGGCCAGACGTACCGCAGTGCGATGCCCGATCCCTGGCAGTTTCGCGATTTGATTGACAGCGTTTTCCAGAAGTTTGGATGAGTAATTCTGCATAAATGCAAAAGTAGCATTTTTTATGATTACTTTTGCAATTTGAAACAACTCTATGGTATGTTATTGGATAAGTTAAAGGAATACAGTGTGGTGCTTGCATCAAAGTCGCCGCGTCGGCAGGAACTTTTACGCGGAATGGGTGTAGGTTTTGTCGTTTGTCCTTCGGATGCACAGGAGAATATTCTTCCCCAATGGCAGCCGGATGAGGTTGTGCGGCATTTGGCCTCCCAAAAGGCTGATGATGTTTATGACCGTCTTGTTACAGTGTCTGAAAAACCGTTGCTTGTTATTGGTGGGGACACCATTGTTGTTGCGGACGGACATGTTTTGGGAAAACCGCACAATCCTGATGAAGCCGTCCGGATGCTACGTCTGCTTTCAGGCAGAATGCATCGTGTGTATTCCGGGCTGTGTGTCCGCACTGCCTCAAAAAATCTTGTGGACCATGATGTTGCCGAGGTCACATTCGCACCGCTCACAGATGATGACATCTCCTATTATGTGGAGCGTTACCATCCGTTGGACAAAGCGGGGGCGTATGGCGTGCAGGAGTGGATCGGCTACCGTGGCATTTCACGTCTTGAGGGTTCGTTCTACAATGTGATGGGACTTCCCACCCATCTTTTGTGGGACATGCTGGAGTTGGTGTGTGCCGCCCCACATCCCAGGTGTGATGTTTGAAAACTATTTCAAATTTTGCGGTTTTTTAGCAAAAATGATGCCATTTTTTTTGCGTTTTTTTCACCACAATCAGGTGAAAAAAAAGGTGAACAGGCGCAAAAAAGGGCTTCTTGTTCCACATGGCTTCCGGAATGCTTTTTATAATTAATTGATTATTAATTATATATAAGTATCGCCAAGGCTCTCCGAACATGGTTCCGACGGCTGGATTTTTTTAAGTAAAAAAGTTAAAATCAGTGTTTTTTGTATCTGGAAAAGTTGTATATTTGCGCTCCAAAAAAAGTATAACAAGGAATAGAATTTAATAAAAAACATAAGGAAAAATTAAAAGGAAATGCCTACAATACAACAGTTAGTAAGAAAAGGTAGAACGCAGATGACGTACAAGAGCAAATCCCCCGCGCTGGACGCATGTCCCCAACGCCGTGGTGTTTGTGTGAGGGTTTACACGACAACTCCTAAAAAACCTAACTCCGCCATGCGGAAAGTTGCAAGGGTCCGTCTTACAAATCAGAAGGAGGTCAATGCGTATATTCCTGGTGAAGGCCATAACCTGCAGGAACACTCCATCGTGATGATTCGTGGTGGCAGGGTGAAGGATCTTCCCGGTGTAAGGTACCATATCATCCGTGGTGCGCTGGACACTTCCGGTGTGGATGGCCGCAGGCAGCGTCGTTCCAAATACGGTGCCAAGAGACCGAAAGCGGGAAAGTAATATTATATAAATTTAATGTATAAAAAAGAAGTTTTTTTAAGCATAGAGCGATGAGAAAGACAAAACCGAAGAAAAGAATCATATTGCCGGATTCCAAGTATCAGGATGTGCAGATTACCAAGTTTGTCAATAACATTATGTTGAAGGGTAAGAAAAATATCGCCTTCAAGATTTTTTACGATGCGATGAACGTGGTGTCGGAAAAAACCGGTGAGGACGGAATTGCTGTCTGGAAGCAGGCATTGGCCAATGTGACCCCCTCTGTGGAGGTGCGCAGCCGCCGTATCGGTGGTGCCACATTCCAGATTCCTTCCGAAATCCGTCCGGAACGGAAACAGTCTGTCGGCATGAAAAATATGATCAATTTTGCACGCAAGCGTCATGAAAAGTCCATGAGCCAGAAACTGGCTGCGGAAATCATGGCCGCTTATAAGAACGAAGGTGCCGCCTTCAAGCGTAAGGAAGATATCCACCGCATGGCGGAGGCCAACAAAGCTTTCTCACACTTCAGATTCTAAATCATCTCCAAAACATGCACTCGCTCTCCAATATCCGGAACATAGGCATTATGGCTCACATCGACGCGGGCAAAACCACGACGACGGAGCGTATGCTGTATTATACCGGGAAGAACTACAAAATTGGCGAAGTGCATGACGGAGCCGCTACCATGGACTACATGGAGCAGGAGCAGGAGCGTGGCATCACCATCACATCGGCAGCTACGACGGTCTTCTGGAAATGCGGCGGTGACCAATTCAAAATCAATATAATCGATACTCCGGGTCACGTGGATTTCACTGTGGAGGTGGAGCGTTCGCTGCGCATTTTGGATGGGGCGGTTGCCCTATTTTGTGCCGTCGGCGGTGTGCAGCCTCAGTCTGAGACGGTGTGGAAGCAGGCCGACAAGTACGGTGTGCCCCGAATCTGCTACGTGAACAAGATGGACCGTACAGGCGCCAATTTCCATTCGGTGCTTGAGCAGATTCGTGAGAAGTTGGGTGCCAAGCCGGTTCCCATGCAGTTGCCGATTGGCGCAGAGGAGGGATTTGTCGGTGTGGTTGATTTGGTCGAAAATAAGGCCTATGTGTGGGATGATGACACACAAGGGGCTGTGTTTGAGGAGGTGGAGATTCCTGAAGAAATGATGGATGAAGTGACGCAGTATCGCATGGCCCTTATTGAAGGGGTGGCGGAGGAGAGCGAGGCTCTGCTGGACAAATTCATGGAGAATCCGGAATCCATCACGGAGGATGAAATCCGTTCTGCTGTCCGTCAGGCCACCATTTCCCGGAAAATCACTCCGGTTTTTTGCGGCTCATCTTTCAAGAACAAGGGTGTTCAGCCGCTGCTGGATGCCATCGCCTATTATTTGCCCAGCCCGGAGGACAAGCCTGCCATCGTCGGACGTTCTCCTGAAACCGGCCGGGAGGAGGTTCGCCATCCGAATGAGGATGAGCCTTTTTCCGCTTTGGTCTTTAAAATCGCCACTGATCCGTTCGTCGGCAAGGTCTTCTTTTTCAGGGTTTATTCTGGAGAGTTGAAAGCGGGGGAGACGGTATTGAACACCTATTCGGGCAAAAGGGAGCGGGTTTCCCGCATTTTTGAGATGCATGCCAACAAGCAGTTGCCGTTGGAAAGCATCACTGCGGGCAACATCGCGGTCGCAGTCGGTTTGAAGAAGGTTCCGACCGGCACCACCATTTGTGACGAAAAACATCCGATTGTGCTTGAATCCATGGAATTTCCCGAGCCTGTCATCTCAATTGCGGTGGAGCCCAAAACTCAGGATGACATTGATAAGCTGGATGAGGCTCTGCTCAAACTGGCGGAGGAGGATCCCACTTTCAAGGTTAAGGTGGATGAGGATTCCGGCCAGACACTGATTAGCGGAATGGGCGAACTTCATCTGGAAATCCTGCTTGACCGTCTAAAACGGGAATTTGGGGTGGAATGCAATTCCGGAAGTCCGGTGGTTTCCTACCGCGAAGCCATCACGGTTCCGGTTCATCATCGCGAAATCCATAAGAAGCAGACTGGCGGCAAGGGACAGTTTGCCGATATAGAGTTTGAACTTTCCCCTGCGGATGAAGGTGCGAAGGGGCTGCAGTTTGTCAATGAAGTGACAGGGGGCAACATTCCCACTGCCTTCATTCCTGCCATTGAAAAGGGATTCGTCAAGGCAATGACCACCGGTCCGTTGATGGGCAATTCGGTAATCAGCGCCAAAGTGCGTTTGACAGACGGTTCATTCCATCCGGTCGATTCCGATGCCAACGCTTTTGAGATTTGTGCCTCCAAGGGCTTTCGTGCCGCTGCGCTGAAGGCTGCACCTACGCTGTTGGAGCCTGTCATGCGGGTTGAGGTTTTCACACCTGATGATTATCTGGGCAGTGTTTCCGGAGATTTGAACCGGCGCCGCGCCCTTATTCAGGGTGTGGATGTGGCTCAGGGCGGCCAGATTATCCATGCTTTTGCGCCGTTGGCGGAAATGTTCGGCTACATCACCTCACTTCGTACGCTCACTTCCGGCCGTGGAACGGTTTCCATGGAGTTCGACCATTATGAGGAGTTGCCGGCTTCCAAAATTAAAGAATTGATTGATAATAGAAAATTTAAATTTTAAAACATAAAAAACATTAAACGTGAGTCAAAGAATCAGAATTAAGTTGAAATCTTACGATCACAGCCTGGTGGACAAATCGGCTGAAAAGATTGTAAAGACCGTCAATGCGGTTAAAGACGACAAAGTTGTTGTTGTCGGGCCTATTCCGCTGCCGACGCACAAGAAGATCTTCACGGTGAACCGTTCCACCTTTGTCAACAAGAAATCAAGGGAACAGTTTGAGTTGTCTTCATACAAGCGTCTGCTTGACATTTATGGCACCACTACAAAAACCATCGATGCCCTGATGAAACTGGAACTGCCCAGCGGTGTGGAAGTTGAGATTAAGGTTTGAATAATCCGTGACGGAGTATTGAATTAAAGTAAAAAGGTTTTAAAAAAAAAGTTAGAATGTCTGGTTTAATTGGAAAGAAAATCGGAATGACCAGTATCTTTGATGCCTCTGGGAAAAACCTACCATGCACGGTGATAGAGGCTGGTCCTTGTGTGGTCACACAAGTAAAATCAATTGAAAAGGATGGGTATGATGCCATCCAGTTGGCTTTTGACGAAAAAAAGGAAAAGAACACGACAAAGGCCTTACAGGGACATTTCGCAAAGGCGAACACTACGCCGAAGCGCATTGTCCGGGAGTTTACCCGTTTTGAACAGGGTTCCCGCAAGTCATTTGGTGAAGTGCTTACGGTGAATGTGTTTGAGGAGGGAGAGTTTGTTGATGTATCCGGCGTAAGCAAGGGAAAGGGATTCCAGGGTGTCGTAAAGAGACATGGATTCGGAGGTGTTGGTGATAGCACTCACGGCCAGCACAACCGTTTGAGGGCTCCCGGTTCCATGGGTGCCTCCTCCTATCCTTCAAGGGTGTTGCCTGGCATGCGCATGGCAGGCCGCACTGGCGGACAGAAGGTCAAGATTCAGAACCTTCAGATTGTCAAAATTATTCCTGAAAAGAATTTGTTAGTTGTCAAGGGATCAGTTCCCGGTTGTAACGGAACCTATTTAAAATTGGAGAGATGGAGTTAAGCGTATTAAACATTGAAGGAAAAGAGACCGGTCGCACGGTTGAATTGAATGACAAGATTTTCGGTATTGAGCCGAACAGTCATGTGGTATGGTTGGATGTGAAACAGTACTTGGCCAACCAGCGTCAGGGCACGCATGACTCCAAGGAAAAATCCATGCTGTCCGGAAGCACCCGCAAGCTGCACAAGCAGAAGGGCGGTGGCGGTGCCCGTGTGGGCAGTATCAAGAGCCCGTTGTTCCCCGGCGGTGCCCGTGTGTTCGGTCCGCACCCCAGAGACTATCATTCCAAACTTAACAAAAAGATGAAACGGCTTGCCCGCATCTCCGCGCTCTCCGCGAAAGCTGCCGAGCAGTCTATTACTGTAATTGAAAAGTTTGATTTTGAGGCTCCTAAGACAAAACAATATATCCAGATTCTGAAGAATGTAAATTTATTGGATAAAAAAACGTTATTGGTTCTGAATGAATTGGATAATAATGTACTTTTGTCTTCCAGAAATCTTTCGAAAGCGAAAGTTGCAAGAGTTTGTGATTTAAATACTTATGATATTTTAAACGCACAACATCTGCTGATTTCAGAGCCTGCAGCTTCCAAATTCGATGAATTATTTAATGTTAACGAGTAAAAGAGGACAGTTCGATGAATATTATTATTAAACCGCTTGTAACGGAAAAGATGACAGCCATCAGCGAGAAAACCAACCGCTATGGTTTTATTGTGGACCGTCGCGCCGACAAGCAGCAGATCAAAGAGGCAATTGAAAAACTGTACGATGTGAAGGTTGAAAGCGTGAACACATTGATCCAAAGGGGTAAAAGCACCACGCGTTACACCAAAGCCGGTCTCATAAAGGGGCACAAGAACACCTTCAAGAAAGCCTATGTGCAGTTAAAGGGAGACGCCACCATTGACATCTTCAGCAACATTTAGTAGAAATTACAGATCAGAAGTTTTAGAAAGATGGGATTAAAAAAGTTCAAACCGGTAACACCGGGACAAAGATTCAAATTAATTAGTGACTTTGCTGAGATAACCAGCACAACCCCCGAAAAGAGTTTATTGTTATCCAAGAAGAAATCCGGCGGTCGCAACAATCAGGGAAGGATGACCATGCGTTATATTGGCGGCGGTCATCGCAAACTGATCCGTATTGTTGATTTCAAGAGGGACAAGGACGGCATTCCTGCTAAGGTGAAGACCATTGAGTACGATCCGCATCGCTCCGCCCGTATCGCGTTACTGTGCTATGCCGATGGCGAAAAACGTTACATCGTCGCTCCGCATGGTCTTAAGGTCGGTATGAGCCTGCTGTCTGGCAAAGGAGTCGCCCCTGAATTGGGGAACACCCTCTATTTTTCAGAGATACCGCTAGGTACCATTGTTCACAACATTGAGCTGCAGCCGGGTGGCGGTGCGAAAATTGCCCGCAGTGCCGGTTCCTATGCGCAGCTGATGTCCAGGGAGGAAAAATATGTGATCATCAAACTGCCTTCCGGTGAAACCCGCAAGATTCTCTGCACCTGCAGGGCCACCATCGGAATGGTTTCCAACATCGAGCATAACCTGCAGGTTTCAGGTAAGGCCGGACGTTCCCGCTGGATGGGTCGCCGTCCGCGTGTGCGTGGTGTGGTGATGAATCCTGTCGACCATCCGATGGGTGGTGGTGAAGGCCGTGCCTCCGGAGGTCATCCACGTTCCCGCAAGGGCTTGATCGCAAAGGGTTACAAGACCAGAAAGCCGAAGAAGGCTTCCAACAAGCTTATTATTGAAAGGAGAAAGAAATAAATTAAAGTAAGAGAACAATGGCAAGATCATTAAAAAAAGGTCCGTTTATCCAATACAAGCTCGAAAAACGAGTCATCGAAGCGCAGGCCTCGAACAAAAAAGTAGCTATAAAGACATGGTCCAGAGCCTCTATGATTTCCCCCGACTTTGTGGGTCAGACAATTGCCGTGCACAATGGCAATAAGTTCATACCCGTGTATGTGACGGAAAACATGGTTGGCCACAAGTTGGGTGAGTTTGCTCCCACACGCATTTTCAGAGGTCATGCCGGAAGTAAGGATAAAGGTAAAAAATAAAGGAGAAGGACAATGGGTGCTAGAAAAAGATTAGCTGCAGAAGCTAGAAAAGAAAAGAACAGGCAGTTGTGCATCGCGCATCTGCAGAATAACAACACCTCGCCACGTAAAACCCGTTTGATGGCAGATTTGGTGAGGGGAAAAGACGTGGAATATGCGTTGAACGTTTTAAAGTACAGTAAAAAGGAGTCTTCTGAAAAGATTCGCAAACTGGTGCTTTCCGCCATTGCCAACTGGCAGGTCAAGAACGAGGGTGCGCGCATTGAGGACAGCCATCTCTACATTAAGGAGATTTATGTGGATGGCGGCCGTATGCTGAAGCGTCTCCGTACCGCCCCGCAGGGTCGTGGCTACCGGATCAGGAAGCGTTCGAACCACATCACCGTAATTTTAGACAGTAGAGTTGATAACAATCAAACAGCAGAAGAATAAATGGGACAGAAAGTAAATCCGATAGGAATGCGTTTAGGTATCATCAGGGGTTGGGACTCCAACTGGTATGGTGGTAAGAAGTTTGAGAACAAGCTGGTTGAGGATTTCAAAATCCGGAACTATGTGAATGCCCGTCTGGCTAAGGCCAGTGTCTCCAAAATCCACATTGAACGTACGCTGAAGCTTGTCACCATCACAATCAACACCGCCCGTCCGGGTCTGATTATCGGCAAAGGCGGTAATGAGGTGGACAAGTTGAAAGAGGAGTTGAAGAAGATCACCAACAAGGAGGTTCAGATTAACATTTTGGAAATCAAACGTCCGGAAATGGATGCTGTGTTGGTTGCGCAGTCCATCGCCCGTCAGATTGAAGGGCGCATGTTCTACAGAAGGGCTATCAAGCAGGCCATTGCCAACACCATGCGTGCCGGTGCCGAAGGTATTAAAGTCACCTTGGCCGGTCGTATCGCCGGTGCTGAAATCGCCCGTACGGAGCATTTCAAGGAGGGACGCACCCCCTTGCACACCCTCCGTGCCGACATTGACTACAGTCAGGCTGAGGCACACACCACTTACGGCCGTTTGGGCGTGAAGGTCTGGATCTGCCGTGGTGTGGTCTATGGCAAACGTGATTTGTTCCAGAATGCCACAGGGTCATTGAGGGAAAGCAAGTCCCAGCCGATCCGCAGAGGCCGTGGCGAAGGTCGTCCTAGAAGGGACAGAAATAATTAAGTAAGAGAGTGTTTGACATTATAAAAGTAAGTTGAAATGTTACAACCAAAAAAGACGAAATTCAGAAGAGTCCAAAAGGGCAGAATGAAGGGGATTTCCCATCGCGGTGCTGAGATAGCATTCGGTTCATTCGCCTTGAAAGCACTTGAAACCAGTTGGATTACCGGACGGCAGATTGAGGCGGCCCGTCAGGCCATCACCCGTCAGATGAAACGTGAAGGCCAGTTGTGGATCCGCATTTTCCCTGACAAGCCCATTACCCGTAAGCCGTTGGATGTTCGTATGGGTAAAGGTAAGGGTAGTCCTGAGTTCTTTGTCTCCTGTGTCACACCGGGCCGTATTCTGTTTGAGGCCGAAGGTGTAAGTCTCAGTGTGGCCAAGGAAGCCATGCGTTTGGGTGCCCAGAAACTGCCCATCGCCACCAAATTTATTGTCAGAAGAGATTATTCAGAAGAAACAGTATAACGTAACAGAACGATGAAACAAGAAGTGATTGCGGAGTATTCCGTCAAGGAATTGTATGAGAGGTTGGATGCTGAACAGAGCCAGCTGGCGAAAATGAAATTGCATCATGCGGTTTCTTCCATTGAAAATCCGAACCTGATTAAAGAATATAGAAAAACTATAGCAAGGTTGAAAACGGAAATCCGTAAACGTGAGCTTGCTGAATTGAAATCCAAAAAATAGGCAGCAGATGGAAAGAAATTTTAGAAAAGTCAGAGAGGGTGTCGTTGTCAGCGATAAGATGACGAAATCGATTATCGTTGAGGTGGAACGGAGGGTCAAACATCCCAAGTACGGGAAATTCCTTCGCAAAACCTCGCGCTTCATGGCGCACGACGAGAACGAGGAAAGTCATGTCGGAGATACAGTCAGAATTATGGAAACAAGGCCGTTGAGCAAATGCAAACGGTGGCGTTTAGTGCAAATTATAGAAAGGGCGAAATAATATGATACAACAAGAGTCAAGAATGTCTGTAGCAGACAACAGCGGTGCGAAAGAGGTGTTGTGCATCCGTGTGTTGGGCGGCACCAAAAGACGCTATGCCCGTGTGGGTGACAAAATCATCGTCACCATCAAGGATGCCATCCCTTCGGGTAATGTGAAAAAAGGAACGGTCTCCAAGGCGGTGGTCGTCCGGACCAAAAAGGAGATTCGCCGCAATGACGGATCCTATATCCGGTTTGATGACAATGCCGTCGTGCTGCTTACCGCTGCTGATGAATTAAGGGGAACACGTATTTTTGGACCGGTTGCCCGTGAGTTGAGGGAAAGGCAGTTCATGAAGATTGTCTCTTTAGCCCCCGAAGTTTTGTAAAACAGAGTAAAATAAGCAAGCATGAAATTACATATCAAAAAAGGCGACATGGTGAAAGTCTTGTCGGGAGATGACAAGGGGCAGACCGGGAAGGTCTTGAAGGTGGAAGTCAAGAAGTACAGAGCCTTTGTGGAAGGCGTCAACATGGTTACCAAACATACCAAGCCGAGTGCGAAGAATCCGCAGGGAGGCATGGTGAAGAAGGAGGCTTCCATACATATTTCAAATCTGATGCTGATGGATTCCAAGGGAGTCGCTTCCCGTATTGGCCGTCATGCGGATGAAAACGGAAAATTAGTCAGGTATTCAAAAAAGACAGGGGAGGAGATCAGATAATGGCATACGTTCCTAGATTAAAACAAAAGTACGACAGCGAGATCGTGCCCGAATTGAAAAAGCAGTTCGGTTTCAAATCATTGATGCGTGTTCCGAAAATCACCAAGATTTGTCTGAACCAGGGCATCGGCGCCGCTACGGCCGACCGCAAGCTTATTGACATTGGCATCAGTGAAATGACCATGATTGCCGGCCAGAAGGCGGTGGCTACCAAATCACGCAAGGACATTTCCAACTTCAAACTTAGAAAGGGAAATCCGATTGGTGTCCGTGTGACACTGCGTGGTGAGCGCATGTATGAGTTTTTGGACAGGCTTATTTCCGTCGCCATCCCCCGTATCCGCGATTTCCGTGGTATCAGTGACAAGGGCTTTGACGGAAAGGGCAATTATTCCATGGGTATTCAGGAGCAGATTATCTTCCCTGAGATTGATATTGACAAGATCAATAAAATCAATGGTTTGGATATTACTTTTGTAACCACTGCACATAATGACCAGGAATGTCTGGCCCTGCTTAAAGAGTTTGGATTACCTTTCAAAAATCAGAAAAAATAATTATGGCAAAAGAGTCACTCAAAGCTAAAGAGATCAAAAGAGCAAAGTTAGTCGCCAAGTATGCTGAAAAACGCAGCGAATTAAAGAAGATCATCAACAGTCAGACTGCAGACTATGAGGCTAAGGAAGCTGCCATCATCGCCTTACAGAAGCTGCCGTTAAACTCCAATCCCATCCGGATGCACAACCGTTGCAAACTGTCCGGACGTCCCAAGGGGTACATGAGGACTTTTGGCATCTCCAGAATTGATTTCCGCGAAATGGCATCGAAAGGTTTGATCCCAGGAGTAAAAAAAGCAAGTTGGTAATATTTAATTAGGATAAGCAATGAATACGGATCCAATCGCAGATTATTTGACTAGAATAAGGAACGCCGTGATGGCCAACCATAAGGTGGTGGAAATCCCCACCTCCAAGGTGAAAAGAGGAATGACCCAAATTCTTTTTGAGAAAGGTTATATTCTGAATTACAAATTTGAGGACGACAAAACCCCTGGTATGATTAAAATAGCTTTGAAATACCATCCGGTTTCCAAACAGTGCGCCATTTCCAATTTGGAACGCATCAGCCGTCCCGGACTGCGCCGGTATGTCGGTGCCGATGATCTTCCGAGGGTGATGAACGGATTGGGCATTGCCATTATCTCCACCTCCCGCGGTCTGATCACCGACAAGGAGGCCAGAAGCCTGCACGTAGGCGGAGAAGTTTTGTGTTATGTTAGCTAATAGGAGGAAAGAAGTATGTCAAGAATAGGAAAATTACCCATCACGATACCTTCCGGTGTCACCATCAGCCAGGATGAGAACACCCACGTGGTGACGGTCAAAGGAAAATTAGGGGAATTGAAACAGTATGTGGATCCCTGCATCAGCCTGAACATGGAAGAGGGTACGCTGCATCTGGTCTGCAACGGACAGCAGAAACGCCAGAATGCAATGCACGGTCTGTACCGTGCCCTTCTCTTCAACATGGTAAAGGGCGTTTCCGAAGGGTTCACCATTGTGCAGGAACTGGTCGGAACCGGTTACAAGGCGCAGGCCACTGGCCAGCAGCTGGACCTCTCCCTCGGCTATTCGCACGACATCATCTTTGATTTCCCGTCGGAAATCAAGGTGGAGACTGTGACGGAAAAAGGTAAGAACCCCATTATCAAACTGACCAGTTGTGACCGGCAGCTCCTTGGGCAGGTGGCGGCAAAGATCCGCTCCTACCGCAAACCGGAGCCGTACAAGGGCAAGGGTATCCGTTTTGAGGGTGAAATCGTCAGAAAGAAAGCAGGAAAATCCGCTGAAAAGAAATAAGAGTATCGTAACAAATAAAATCCAAATAAGAGGATGGGAACGAAAAATCGCAAGGCTGAAAGAAGGCTTAAAATCAAGAATAGAATCAGACAGAGTGTTCGTGGTACTGCCGAACGTCCCAGATTGTCCGTTTTCAGAAGCAATCGTGAGATATATGCGCAGGTTATTGACGATGTCAAGGGTGTGACCCTGGTGGCCGCCTCATCGTTCGCTGACTTGAGAGGCACTGAAAGGACCAACAAGACGGAACAGGCGAAGGCTGTTGGCAAATGTTTGGCTGCCAAAGCGAAAGAAGCCAATATCACTACGGTTGTCTTTGACCGTAACGGTTACTTGTATCATGGTAGGGTGAAATCGTTGGCCGATGCCGCGAGAGAGGAAGGTTTAATTTTCTAAACAGAGAGAGTAATGTCGACAATCAAGAGAGTAAAGACTAGCGAAATAGAGTTTAAGGAGCGCTTGGTCAGCGTTCAGAGAGTTACCAAAGTCACCAAGGGAGGTCGTACCTTCAGCTTCTCCGCCATTGTGGTCATCGGAAATGAGGACGGCATTGTCGGATATGGTTTGGGTAAGGCAAAGGAGGTCAACATTGCGGTGCAGAAGGGAGTTGAAGACGCCAAAAAGCATCTGGTGAAGATTCCGGTCATCAACGGAACCATTCCTCATGCCCAGGAGGGCAAGTACAGCGGTGCGTTGGCATACATCCGTCCGGCCACTCCCGGTACCGGTGTCATCGCCGGTGGTGCCATGCGTGCGGTGCTTGAGAGCGTGGGCGTGAAAAACGTATTGGCCAAGTCTAAAGGGTCATCCAATCCCCACAGTGTTGTGAAGGCCACTATGGATGCACTTGTCAAATTGAAGGATCCCTACACTGTCGCCCAGTTGCGTGGTGTGGAATTGTCCAAAGTGTTTAACGGTTAACAATAGAGAATCATGAAGAAGTTGAAAGTGACACAGGTCCGCAGCATCATTGGCAGACCCAAAGTACAGAAACTGACTATGGCTGCTTTGGGTATCAAGAAAATGCACCATTCGGTTGAAGTGGAGGCCACACCTCAGGTTTTAGGCATGATCGATGTGGTCAAGCATTTGGTGGCCGTTGAGGAAATTTAGTTTTAACCAGAAAGTTACGAAAAAAGATATGAATTTACACGATTTAAAGCCTGCAAAGGGGGCAACAAAGCATTCCAAAAGAATCGGCAGAGGTCAGGGTTCCGGTAAGGGCGGCACCTCCACAAAAGGACACAAGGGAGCACAGTCTCGTTCCGGTTATTCCCGTAAGGCCGGTTTTGAAGGCGGACAGATGCCTTTGTACAGACGGGTGCCCAAATCCGGGTTCAAAAACATCAACCGCGTGGAGTACACACCCATCAATTTGTCCATGCTCCAATATCTTCACGACAACAAGGGCGTGGAAACTGTGGATTTGGAAACGTTGGTGAAACATGGTCTGGCTTCCAAAAAGGATTTGGTCAAGGTGCTCGGTAACGGCCAGTTGACTGTCAAGATGGAGGTTAAGGCTCACGCTTTCTCCAAAAAGGCGGTTGAGGCGATTGAAGCACAGGGTGGAAACGCAATAAAACTGTAAGATGAAAAAATTTATCACCACATTAAAGAACATTTATCACATTGAGGAATTACGGCAAAAGATTCTGTACACGTTAGGCATAATCCTGATTTTCCGTGTAGGGTCTTACATCGCACTTCCGGGTATTGATGTCCATGCCCTTTCTTTGACACAGTTCACTGCCAATTCACGGGAGGGACTGCTTGGTTTGTTGGACATGTTTTCCGGTGGTGCCTTCTCCAATGCTTCCATTTTTGCATTGGGCATCATGCCGTACATTTCCGCATCCATCGTGGTGCAGTTGCTGATGTTGGTAGTTCCTTATTTCCAGCGCCTGCAGAAAGAGGGGGAGAGCGGACGGAAGAAAATCAACCAGATTACCCGTTTCCTCACCATTTTTGTGACGTTTATCCAGGCTCCTGCCTACATCACGAATCTTGTCAACCAGGTGGGTACCAATTCCGGTGTTTTCCACACCATCCATGGGGATCCTGTAGTGGGCGGTTCACTGCCACCTTCATTTATGGCAGTTTCCATGATAGTTTTGATAAGCAGTACGTTGTTTATCATGTGGCTGGGTGAGCGTATTACGGACAAGGGTATCGGTAACGGTATCTCCCTGCTTATCATGATTGGCATCATAGCCCGTCTGCCTTTCGCCTTGTCTGCGGAGTTCGCCTCCAAAGTGGCTGAAAGCGGTAACGGCGGTCTGGTGACTTTCCTGATTGAGATCATTGTGCTCATTGCTGTGATTCTGGTATGCATCCTGCTGGTGCAGGGCACTCGCAAGGTGCCGGTACAGTATGCCAAGCGCATCATCGGCAACCGCCAGTACGGCGGACAGAGGCAGTATCTGCCCATTAAGGTGAATGCCGCCGGTGTTATGCCGATTATTTTTGCACAGGCCATCATGTTCCTTCCGCTGACCATCATGGGATTCGCAAACAACACCGAATCCATGGGTGCGCTGGCTTCCGCGCTTACCAACAACAACGGTTTCTGGTACAATGTGGTGTATGCAATTCTGATTATACTGTTCACCTATTTCTACACGGCTATCACCTTTAATCCGCAGCAGATTGCTGATGACATGAAGAAGAACGGCGGATTCATTCCTGGTGTGAAACCGGGTAAGAAGACGGTGGAGTTTATTGACAATATCATCTCAAGGGTTACCTTGCCGGGTTCAATTTTCCTGGCGTTTGTGGCCATCATGCCGGCTTTTGCACGGCTGTTCGGTATCAACCAGCAGTTTGCCCAGTTCTTTGGCGGCACCTCCCTGCTGATTATGGTGGGTGTGATTCTGGATACCCTGCAGCAGATTGAGAGCCACCTTCTGATGCGCCACTACGACGGATTGACCCGTTTCGGGCATCTAAAGGGACGCACGCCTCTGCCAACCATGTAATTGTCCAAAGCTGATAGGGGAAAGACAAATGATTCATTTGAAGACTGAAAAGGAAATGGAGACAATGCGCGAGAGCGCGGATATTGTCGGAAAAACTCTGGCGGAGGTGGCAAAACTGATCCGTCCGGGTGTTTCCTTGAAGACTTTGGACAAAGTGGCGGAAACCTTTATCCGGGATCACGGTGCGGTCCCTTCCTTCAAAGGATATGACGGTTTTCCCGCTTCGCTCTGTCTTTCTGTCAACGATGTGGTGGTGCATGGCATCCCTTCCAACAAGGAGCTGCAGGATGGCGACATCATTGCAGTCGATTGCGGAGCCTATAAGAACGGTTTTCACGGAGATTACTGCTACACCTTTGAGGTCGGGCATGTCTCGGAGGAGATACACCTGTTGTGCCAGCGTACGAAGGAATCATTGTACAAAGGCATAGAGCAGGCTGTTGCAGGAAAGCGTGTCGGTGATATCGGCTATGCGGTGCAGTCCTATGTCGAATCGTTCGGCTATTCCGTTGTGCGCGAGATGGTGGGGCACGGTTGTGGACGACACATGCACGAAAAGCCGGATGTCCCCAATTACGGGACCAAAGGTTCAGGGCCCCGATTGAAAAAGGGGATGGTCATCTGCATTGAGCCGATGATCAACTTGGGGGTAAAGGAGATCCGTGTCGACAAGGACGGTTGGACGACCCGCACGGCGGACGGATACCCTTCCGCCCATTATGAGCACATGGTGGCTATTCGCGAAAATGGTTCGGAACTGCTTTCCACCTATCGGTACATTGAGGAAGTTTTAGAAAAAAATCAGGCATAAATGGCAAAACAGTCATCGATAGAGCAGGACGGTATCGTCAAGGAATCGTTGGGAAACGCAATGTTTCGTGTTGAGTTGGAGAACGGACACATTGTCACCGCGCACATTTCCGGGAAAATGCGGATGCATTACATCAAGATTCTCCCGGGAGACAAGGTGAAGATGGAGATGTCAATCTACGATTTGAGCAAGGCAAGAATCATATTCAGATACAAAAATTAAAAGGATTATAGACAAAGCGTTATGAAAGTAAGAACATCTGTAAAGAAAAGAACTGACGACTGCAAGGTCGTGCGCCGCAAGGGAGTGGTGTATGTTATCAACAAAAAGAATCCGAAATTCAAACAGAGACAAGGATAAAACATTAACAAAAAAACGCATAGAATTTTATGGCAAGAATTGCGGGTATTGATTTACCGAAAAACAAACGGGGAGAAATCGGTTTGACGTACATTTACGGTATTGGCAGGACTACTGCACAAAACATTTTAAAGAAGGCCAATATCTCTTATGACAAAAAGGTTCAGGATTGGAACGATGAAGAACTGGCGGCCATCCGTGGCATCATCGGTGAGATGAAGATTGAAGGCGCCCTCCGTTCGGAAGTTCAGATGAACATCAAGCGACTGATGGACATCGGCTGTTATCGTGGCATCCGTCATCGTCTTGGTTTGCCTGTGAGAGGACAATCGACGAAGAACAACGCGCGGACGCGCAAAGGCAAGAAGAAAGTTGTGGCCAATAAGAAGAAGGCTACGAAGTAATTGGGACACCTTAAATAGATAGCATATGGCAAAGACAACGAAAGTAACGAAAAAAAGAGTCGTAAAGGTGGATGCTTTGGGCAAAGTGTTTGTCCATGCGTCATTTAACAATGTGATTGTGACAATTACCAACAATTCCGGCCAAACCATCTCCTGGTCTTCCGCCGGTAAGATGGGTTTCAGGGGTTCCAAAAAGAATACTCCATATGCCGCCCAGATGGCCGCGCAGGATGCTGCCAAGGTCGCTTATGATCTGGGGCTGCGCAAGGTGAAATGCTATGTGAAGGGGCCTGGAGGCGGGCGTGAATCCGCTGTCCGTACCGTGGCCGCCGCCGGCATTGACGTGACGGAAATCATTGATGTCACCCCGCTGCCGCACAACGGTTGCAGACCTCCCAAAAGACGTCGTGTATAATTATTGGAATCAGATGTTTAACGAATAAAAAAAGAGAATTTAGCTATGGCAAGATATATCGGTCCGAAATCCAAAATCGCAAGAAAGTTCAAGGAGCCCATCTATGGTCCTGACAAATACCTGGAAAAGAAGAATTATCCTCCGGGGCAGCATGGCGTGAACAAGAAGAGGGGTGGCGGCAAGGTTTCTGAGTATAGTATGCAGCTGCAGGAGAAACAGAAGGCCAAATACACCTACGGTATTTTGGAACGCCAGTTCCGCGGACTTTTCCGCAAGGCATCCGCCAAAAAGGGTATAACTGGTGTTGTGCTGCTGCAGATGATTGAGTTCCGTTTGGATAATCTGGTCTATCGTCTCGGGATTGCCCCGACCCGCGCTGCGGCCCGTCAGTTGGTTTCCCACAAGCACATCCAGGTGAACGGGAAAGTGATGAACATTCCTTCCGCCATTCTGAAGGTGGGTGATGTCATTGGTGTCCGTGAACGTTCAAAATCTTTGGAAGTCATTACGGATTCATTGAGTCGTCACTCTGTCGGCCAGTATCCGTGGCTGGAATGGGATGAGAGTATGATGGCCGGCAAAATCATGCTGGTGCCGGAAAGGGATGCTATCCCTGAAAACATCAACGAGCAGATGATCGTTGACCTCTATTCCAAGTAATCAATATCATTGTTGAGTAAATAATTAAAATACAATAATATGGTAATAATACCTTTTCAGAAACCGGAGAAAGTGCTGGTGCTTGAGACGACCGATTCTTTTGGCGTGTTTGAATTCCGTCCATTGGAACCGGGTTACGGAACAACCATCGGTAACGCTTTGAGAAGGGTGTTGCTTTCATCTTTGGAGGGATTTGCCATCACTTCCATCAAGATAGAGGGTGTGCCCCATGAATTTTCCTCCATTCCTGGTGTAATGGAAGATGTTACAGATATGATTCTCAACATCAAGCAAATTCGTCTGAAAAGCAAAATCGAGGACCAGACAGAGGAAAAGGTTCGGTTTGTCATTACCGGAAAGGATGAGTTCGTTGCCGGTGACATTAACAAATACTTGAGCAATTTCCAGGTTCTCAATGAGGATTTGCATATCTGTACCATGGAACCCAATGTGAAGTTGGAGATGGAAATCACAATCAACAAGGGGCGCGGTTATGTCAGCGTGGAGGACAACCGCCAGCTGCATGACGAACCTGGTGTCATTGCCATTGATTCCATCCACACTCCCATCAAGAACGTCATGTACAGGGTGGAGAATTATCGTGTGGAACAGAAGACTGACTTTGAAAAGCTGATTTTCGAGATCACTACTGATGCCTCCATTCTTCCGAAAGATGCCTTGAAGAAGGCGGCAAAAGTTTTGATTCAGCATTTCATTCTCTTCTCGGAGGATCGCATCACCATGAACGGGGATGATATTGTGCTCAGTGATGAGTTTGATGAAAGTGCATTGCGCATCCGTCAGGTGCTGAAGACAAAACTGGTTGATCTTGACCTTTCGGTACGTGCATTGAACTGCCTGAAGTCTGCCGATCTGGAGACATTGGGTGACCTGGTGACCATTCAGCGCAGCGCTTTGCTGAAATTCCGCAATTTCGGCAAGAAGTCCCTGAATGAACTGGAAGAGCTGGTGAAGTCCAAAGGTTTGGATTTCGGTATGGATATTTCAAAATATAGGTTGGATTTAGAAAAAGAAAATTAAGACATGAGACACGGTAAAAAAGTAAATCATTTAGGCAGGACGTATGCGCATCGCCAGGCGATGCTGTCCAATATGGCCACCTCTTTAATACTTAACAAGAGAATCAACACTACGTTAGCCAAGGCAAAGGCGTTGCGGAAATATGTGGAGCCTCTGCTGACAAAGGGCAAGGAGGATTCCACCCATTCCCGTCGTATGGTGTTCAGCTACTTGCAGAGCAAGGAGGCGGTCACAGAGCTGTTCCGCAACATCTCCACTAAAATTGCCGATCGTCCGGGCGGTTACACCCGCATCCTGAAAACAGGATTCCGCGTGGGTGACGGTGCGGAAATGTGCATGATGGAGTTGGTTGATTACAACGAGGGTTATTCCCAGAACAAGGGCAGCCAGAAGTCAAAGGCCAAGGCGACCCGTCGTGGCGGACGTAAGAAATCCGTTGCGGCTCCCGCAGCGGAGGCTCAGCCGGTGGCTGAAGAGCAGACTGTCGAGGTTCCTGTGGCCGAGGCCACTGAGGCTCCTGCCGAAGAGAAGGCGGAATAGTTGTTCCGTTTTCCGCAGAATGCGAAGAGGGTGCATCGATGCACCCTCTTTTTTGTTTTCCAAACGCCCCGCCGCACGGGTGGAAAAAAACCACATCGCATTTCCCGTAGAGACGCAATGCATTGCGTCTCTACAACAAAAACGGTAACAACAACGGTGTTCCCGGATGCGATATTGGCCGTTTGCCAAATGTGCACCGCTGCCACAAAAAAAATCTTCACTTTTTTTCGCTGCGCCGCGCGGGCGGTATCAGAAAATAAACTATTTTTGCAGTTCATAAAAAGCGATTCAACTTTTACGAATCAAAAATTGGTTGGAACAATGGGTAATGCCATGAGAAGAAATATTGTAAATCCTTTTATATGCAATGGTTATGAAGGGCCGTTGTATTTTTGTGACCGGGAAAAAGAGACGGAGGAAATGTGTTCAACACTCAAAAACGGGCGCAATATAACGCTGGTTTCACCTCGTAGAATGGGCAAAACGGGGTTAATTATATAGCCTCCTGACAGGAAACCAGTTTTCCCTGCTGCGTGCCATTGCCAAAGAGGAGCGGGTGGTATAGCCGATGGGGAAAAAGTTTGTGGGCAAATACCGGCTTCCTTCAAACAGCAGCATTCTTGCCGCACTGAAGGTGATGGAGGAAAAGGAGCTGATATACAAACAAAAGGATGGATATATGGTGTATGACCGTTTCTTGAACCTTTGGCTGAAACGGTTGTGATTCCGCTCGTGGCGGAAAAAAACGCACGGTGCATTTTCACATGTAGGGACGTAATAGAAACGTTTTGTAGAGACGTAGCGCGCCGCGTCTCTACATCAACGGATTTCCTGTTTAACCGGGAAACAGGTGTCCGGATGAAAAAAAAGTACGTCCGTTTGTAAAATTATGTCCATAAAATGTGTAATTTTGCAGAAAATTATGTCCATAAAATGTGTGTTTCTTTATAAAATTATGTCCATAAAATGTGAAATTTTTTTATGAAAAGAAAGATTGACAGTTATTTGCAAGAATGGAAAAGGATATTCAACCATAAACCGCTGGTCATAGGAGGTGCACGGCAGGTGGGGAAGACATATTCCGTGCGTGAGTTCGGCAAAACCTACGCATCCTTTATTGAAATAAACTTTGTGACACATCCCGAATACAAACTGCTATTTCAAGACGGTTATGATGTGGACAGCATCCTGAACAACATATCATTCCGTTCCCCTGACATGCGATTTGTCGAAGGGGACACGCTTATCTTTTTTGATGAAATGCAGGAACACCCTGACTGTGCCACATCGCTCAAATTCTTCAAGGAGGACGGGCGTTTTGACGTGATTTGCTCCGGTTCCCTGATGGGACTGAACTACAAGGATATCACCTCAAACAGTGTTGGATATAAGAGCGATGTGCGGATGTATGCTTTCGATTTTGAGGAATTTCTTTGGGCAAAAGGCTATTCCGGCGCACAAGTGGATTCAATACTGGAACATCTGGTCAGCTTGAAGCCCTTCAATGAGTTGGAGATGTCCGTCCTGTCAAAACTATTTATGGAGTACGCTGTTGTTGGTGGTATGCCCGAAATACTCAGCACTTATATCCAAGGCAACCTCTTCCATGACATTCTTCCCTTACAAAGGCAGCTTCTTGCAGATTATGAGGAGGATATTGTCAAATATGCAAAAGGTCTTGACAAGGCCAGAATAAAGAATGTATATCGGAATATTCCTGTTTTTTTGGCGAAAGAAAACAAGAAGTTCCAAATTACAAAAATTACAGCAAACGCCAGGAACCGTGATTATGCGGGGTGTATGGAATGGCTTGAGGATTCGGGCATGGTCCATCTCTGCCATAACCTGCAGGTTCCGGAGCTGCCGATGAAAGGAAATTATATGCCCAACCAATATAAGATATATTATCATGACAGCAGTTTGCTGTTGGCGGCCATGGACGACGAGGCGGGTGAGGATATGCGGAGGAATCAGAATCTTGGGGTTTATAAGGGCGCGATTTACGAAAACCTTGTGGCGTCAGCCCTTGCCAAGATGGGATACCCGCTCTATTATTACAAGAAGGAGAACTCCCAACTTGAGATGGATTTCTTTATCCGTGACGCTGAAAGCCTTATTCCTGTTGATGTAAAGGCGAAAAACGGAGCCACAAAATCGCTGAACGCCCTTTTGGAAAGCGGCAAATACCCCGACATCCGGTATGGGGTGAAGCTGTGCGCCCAAAATATCGGCTTTAACGGCAAATTCTATACGATACCATATTTCTGCACATTCCTGCTCAAGAAATGGCTGGCGGTGCATGATGCCCGCTGAAATTCACTCCATCCGGCAGACTTTTTTTGTTTTCCAAACGCCCCGCCGCACGGGTGGAAAAATCCCACATCGCATTTCCCGTAGAGACGCAATTCATTGCGTCTCTACAACAAAAATGGTAACAACAACGGTATTCCCGGATGCGATATTGGCCGTTTGCCTACTTTTTTTTTCTTTTGAATCGCTATAACTGCTTGTCCTAATTGGCTTTTTGACATGTTGCAGCCTGCAAAATGACTATTAGAACAAAAACGATTATTTTCTAATTTTATAACCATTTATATTCCAATATATTATAAAAAATGTGAAAATTTTTTTCATTTTAGTGTGAGAAATTGGGTTCCCCAAGCGTATTATATATAGTGAGGGGGCATAAAATGCACCTGTCTTTACGTTCTTGCCAAAATTGCCGTTTTATCGTGTTAAAACAGATGAAAATGGATATATTTTGGAGGTTTTTGGATATAATTTGTATTTGATAATGTTGTATTTTTGCAAAATTTTTTAAGGTACATAGAATATGAGAAAACTGTTGTTGCCGATATTGTTTTTTGCAGCTTTTCCGCTGCTGCACGCGCAGTGCCCGAACCTGGATTTCAGCTACATGGATTTCACAAACTGGAAATGTGCGGTCTCTCTTGGCTATTTGACCAATCATAGTATGACAACAAATTATGATACAATGATTTGGATAGATACCTGCCCTTTGCGGGACAGGCATACAATCGTTACGGATGTTTTTGAAGTCACTTCTGATTCCAAAGGTTGCTATTCAGTGTCTTGTATTCCTGAAGGGATGAGCCAAAGTGCCCGGTTGGGTGTTTATGATGAAAAAAAGTATACCGATGCAAAAAGCATACGTTACACTTTGTCGGTGGATAGCAGCAATGCCATCCTGTTGTTGAATTACGCCTATTTTTTATTGCGGGCACATCCAATATCTTCCGGGCCGCCTCGTTTTGGTTATTTTGTTCGTGATACAAGCGGACGGAATCTCTCTTTCTTTGAGGCAATAGGTCTTTCATTAGTTAATAATGGAAGCTGTAAGGAACGGTATAATTGGGCTCCATGGACAAAACGTGCCTTGGATCTCCGTCCATATATAGGACAGAAATTGGAACTGATCTTTTTTGCTTCGGATTGCGGTCAGTCAACGACAGGTCATTTCGGTTATGCCTATGTTGTGGCCGAGTGCCGTCCGGCGAAAATAGATGTCCAGTATTGTTCAAGTGATAAAATTGCCCGGCTGTCGGCACCTGACGGTTTTGTGTCCTATGTCTGGACGGACAGTGCTGGTAACGGGGTGGGTTCCCAACAATACATTCGCTTGAAGGAAGCGAAGGAGGGGACGGTATATTATTGCAGGATGAAGTCCAGTTCCGGAAGTTATTCAAACCTTTCGGCGACTATCCGTCGTACAACGGTTAATGCGGATTTCACTTGCAAGTTGGACACAGCCGGACTAAAACTTCATTTGGAAAACACCTCTTTAGTGACCGGTTCGAAAATTAGCCGCTGGAATTGGGAAATATCAGGCCGGGATACCGGAACACTGTTTGTCAGCGGGGATTCCGTGGTGGATTGTTGTATTCCGGATACCGGAAGTTATACCGTCAGCCTGACGGCATATGCTGAAAACGGATGCGCGGCGA
>DBYD01000053.1:16804-76854 GCA_002309855.1 Bacteroidales bacterium UBA1195 | reverse complement strand
GTATTAACTTTTTAAAGTAGATTCAATAATTGAAAGATTAGAAGAAGGTGTTTATAACGAAAGTATCTTAAATTTCATAGGATTTCCCCTATTCAAATGGCAAGAAAAAGGGGAATTTGAAAAAACAGAAGACTGGAATTTAAGACTCAAGAAAAAATCCTCAGAATTATTTGCATATTATTGCAACAAAAGGTTAAGTGCAATAATCAAGAATCCTTATATTATCCGTTTATCTGAATATAATCCTGACGAAGAAGCTTTTTCCATTGATATTTCATTTGGATTTAATGCATATCTTGAGAATTATTATTATTATGATGCGCGTTTTCCAATGAAATGGGGATTGGCGAGTAGCACTCTTGATACAATACTTTATTTATTTGATTACTCTTATAAATTGAATATACCTATTTCAAAAGCAAAAGGGTTCAAATCAAAAATGTTAAATCCACATGCATCTTTTTCAAATCATAATTTTTTTGGTGGTTGTTTTTATACTCCATTCGAACCTTCAAATTTTCGTTTTTATCACCATTACCCTATTCCTATGCATATTATTTTCTATAATTATGAAATAGATTCTTTAAAGGTATTGTCAGAACTTAGATGGAAAAATGATTATAATTCCTATTATAGTTCTCTAAATGAATATCCTCATTGGTCGGATGCTCCTTATTATTCTCAATACGGTTATAATTACGGGATTGAATTACAAGAAAATCAACTACACTATATTGCAATAGAAGACAGCATAAAACGTTTAAACCCATGGGGTGCACCAAAGTATGTCATCAATGTTTTGGAAAACATTGACACTAATGAGATTGAGGATATTATAATATATTTTGACGATTTGGGGATAGAAAATCCTTATCTGAAAGGAAGTTACTACAATTACACCAAGCAGAAGTTTTATCAGAACCCTGAAACAGCCAAACTAATAGCCGAAGAGGAGGCCAGACTGCAAAAAATTAAAGCTGAGCAGGAGCAGAAAAGAATAAACGATTCCATTTTTCAACAGGCAGACAGCATCCTACAATCGGCCATTGAAGACTACCATAGATATTTGAAACAACTGCCATATGACACTATTGAGAACCGGATTGCCCTATCTCTACCCGACAGTTTGAATGGAAAAAACCAGAAGTTGTCAGAAACACTGAATTGGCTGTTAGACACTGTTCAATCCAAAAAGGCAGAAATTGCAACCAGATATACAAACGATTCTATAATATTTTCAAAATACAACGACAAACTGCACAAGCTGACGGAAACGGCCAATGCTCGTTTACTGGCCTATCCATATAACCTTCAGCAACGGACAATCACTGACGATCTGCCCATAAATTTGTTTGGCAAAGAAGAGGAACTGGAAAAGGCTCTGCAAACAAAGCATGCTGAAATACTTGGAATGGTGGAACAAGTTGAAGAGGAGGTTTACAGGGAAACCAGAAAGAAATATCCGCAGGATTTTATGGAGATCTATTACTCACAACATCCTGAACAAAAGCAGCGTGCAGATAGCGCCTACAAAGAATGTCATTGCTTCTTCTCAACCAGACTTTCCTTTGATATGGCTTTTTTTGATGGCACTCTGCCGGAATGTGATTGCCGTGAAGGTGCCTACCAACAGTTAAATAATCTGTTTCACTCCCGCGAAGAGTTTGATAAGGCATACAATCTTCCAATTGATGACTTTAAAAAGGAGATTGCCAACAGGGAAAGAATGTTTCTAAAAATCATGGAATTAAGCAACTACCTTGCTGCACGACCACAATTAAACCTGAAAAAAGCAACTTTGTACGATGATGATGCACAAATTAGAAAAATATTAAAAAGCATTGATATACACCGGAACAGCTATTTTTATGCTGAAGCGATAGATGCAGTGTTCAAAAACAACGAGATGTTAGAGCAAGAATGGGAAAAGAATGGCGCTTACTTTACGTCAAAATCAGAAATGTTTGAATATTGGATTGGTACAGGATACAATAAGGAATTAAAGAAAAGAAAGAAAGAGAAACAATAGTCACAATGAATCTATTTGAAATCAGAAAAGAAGCGACATGGTTCATTATAATTCTTATAATGTGTTGTTTGATACTCGGATGTAATGGGAATGCCGTAAAGAATGATGAAGAGGATGATACCAATGAATATTATGAAAGTTTTGTCAGTGAGATGTTCTTCACATATAAAGTGATTAGAAACATTGAAAATGATTTTTTGGGCTTGGCTATATTGGTCAACAACAATGGTACAGAGGAATATGTAATGTTTGAAGACGGAAAGGACTACAACCAATACATTTATGAATGGTTTCATGCGCTTAAAATCGCAATAGCCCTTAAAAATGAGGAAGATTCACTTAATGACGATCAAATTGAGGCATATCTGAGGTACGTGCATTGCTTACCAAACTGCTTGAATGAATCTCATCTGGTAAAAGATAAAATTAAAGAGACCATATTGGAATCTTTCTATGACTGGCAGGATGTAATAATGTATGAACCCAAACGCTACTATGGATACATGAAATATCCATATTCAATACATAATAATCGGCTAAGGTCTATGGTGTTATGCAGGGTTGAAAGTGAAAACAGAAATGTCCCGAATGGAACACTCAGAATCTATTTCAAGAATTACTATACTGAACGTCTTGAAAATGAAATGGAATCCCTTTACAACATGTATTACTAAAAAAGACTTCACGCCCGAACAATGGCAGATTGCTTGCCTGATATTGATGTGAGAGAATACCTCCAAAAAGTAGAACATTAGACAAAACTTTTTTCCATCCCATGCGGAATCCGTGTCGGGTTTTTGAGTATTTTTGCGGATTAAATAAAAACATAACATTAACCTTTAAATCACATAATTACATGGAAGAGATTGTCGCAATTCAATTATTTGAAGACAAGAAAGTTCGCGTTGTATGGGATGCGGATAAGGAGAAGTATTTCTTTTCGGTAGTGGATATCGTACAGGTGTTGACCGAAAGCCCTCGCCCAAGAAAATACTGGAGCGCGTTGAAAGCGAAGCTGAAGGAAGAGGGAGATGAACTGTCCCAAAAAATGGGACAGTTGAAATTGTTATCTCCAGATGGAAAAAAACGTCTTACCGATGTGGCTGATTTGGAAGAGGTTTTCCGCATCATCCAATCTATTCCATCTCCGAAGGCGGAGCCATTGAAGCGTTGGCTGGCCCAAGTGGGCAGCCAACGTGTGGACCAGATGATAGACCCGGAACAGACCTTCCAAATGGCTGTTGAAGACTATCGCAGACAGGGCTACAGTGACCGGTGGATTAACGAACGTATGAAATCCATCAAAATGCGCAAGGAACTGACGGACGAATGGGAACGGTCCGGAGTTCATGACAAGAAAGACTTTGCCATTTTGACGAATGTTCTCACGAAGGCATGGAGCGGCATGACCACTGGAGAATACAAACAATACAAGGGACTTACCAAAGAGAATTTACGCGACAACATGACAAGTGTGGAACTGGCATTGAACACACTTGCCGAAGTGGCTACTGCTGAAATCTCACGCCAACGGAATCCGAAAGGACTTGACGAAAGCCATAAAACGGCACAAGCAGGTGGCCGCATAGCCAAAAACGCACGTCGTGACTTGGAGACCGAAATCGGGCATAGTGTGCTTTCACCATCCAAAGCTTCGGATTATTTGACACCAATGGAGGATGTTGAAGCCAAAGAATTACCGCAGGACATTTCAAATAAAGACTGAATGAAGTTTACGTCCAAATTGTAATGTTCCAATGTTCTTGATATATTACGGGCACCTTTTTCCTGAACCGTTCGGAAAAACCGAACGGTTTTTATTTGTCAGCTGTCCGATATTTCGGCAGCAGGATGAAGAAACTGGTGTGGTCGTTCCTGACCGATTCAAAGCGGATGCTGCCTCCCCAGTCGGAGACAATGTTCCGGACAATGGCGAGCCCAAGACCGCTACCGGTTGATTTGGTGGTGAAATGTGGGGTGAAGGCGTGCTTTTTCTCCTCCTCATCCATCCCTTTGCCGTAGTCGGTGACGGTGATGAGCCACTGTGTGTCGTTCTCTTCGCTCAGGATCAGCTCGATATGTTGTGGCAGCCCAGGCTTTTGGGCTTGGATGGCATTTTTTATCAGATTGTTGAAAACACGCAGCATCTGGTCCTTCTCAATCAGGACGGCCGCTTCGGCTATTTGCGGGCTGTGTTTGATTTCAATATGCACATCTTCGGTCTGTTCGTACATGTTTGCGGCATTGTCCATGATTTCAAGCAGGTTTTCCTTGGTGCCGTCCCCCTGGCGGATTTTAGCCAGTGAGGAGAATGAACTGGCGATTTCAGTCAGGGCGTCAATCTGCTCCACCATCATGCGGCTGTATTTTTCAAGTTTTTCGTCCGTAAGGGTCCCTTCACTGATGCATCGTTGCAGCTGTTGGGTGCTCAGTTTCATCGGTGTAAGCGGGTTCTTTATTTCATGGGCAACCTGCTGCGCCAGCTCTTTCCAGGAGGCTTCCCGTTCCGACCGTGCCAGCATCTCCGCACTCACTTCAAGGTCATCCACAAGACGGTTGTAGTCTTTTACAAGCATCCCGATCTCATCATCGTATTTCCATTTTATCTTCTTGTTTTTGGATTGCAGCTTCACCTTGCTCATCGAATCTGCGATGTGGGTGAGTGAGGCGAGCAGGTAGTTCCCGATCAGGGTGCCGAACAGCACGAACAGAAGCGTCAGCAGCAGGTAGATGCAGAGGAATGTTGGCAGCACATAGGAGAAAAGGTGCTCCAAATCCCTTCCCTTCTGCCTTGACGGGAAACTGAGGTATCCGACTATTTCCCCCTTGTTGTTCAGGAATGGTTTGTAGAGTATGTTCGCGTTAATGAGCGACCGGCTGATTTTTGTGTCACGGAAGAATGTCTCCTGCCTGTTGTGAATCCGTTCAATCACTTCGGGGTTAAGCCTGTTAGGGCTTTGCGGGATGGGCAGGTTCTTGTCCAGCATAAAGACTGCCTCCCCGTCAAGTGTGTACATGTTGGTGTTTTCAAGATACTCCTTTGGCATTCGGGAGATGGCAGGAAGCAGCAGCTGCTCCATCTGGGCGGTGCCTGCATTCTGCGGGGTGAGATTGCCGGACGGCAGCATGTGCATAATCATGTCGATACGTACAAAGGAGTTTTGGTAGAGCTCGTCCTGACTGTATTTGTGCACGAATACCGAAAACGTTATGGCGCCCACAATGGCTGTCATAACGATAATGATGACAATGAACAGCCTGATGCGCTGCTTGAAAAGTAGAAACCGGCGCTTGTCCTTATAGTTGACAATAATATATACTATAGTGTTCAGCAGGAGTGCAAGCAGAACCAGATACGGGAAGGTGGCGATGCATTTCCGGAGCATCGTCTGTCCGGTTGCCAGCAGCACCATGTGCGAGGGCTGGTGGAAATAAAGGTAATAGTCGTTGTTCCGGTAGGTGAAATGCATGCCGTTGTAGAGAGTGTCCAGCCCGTAGCAGCGCATGTTGGTGTGGAACACGTTGTTCAAGTCAAGGCATGCGGTAAGTTTCCCGTTGTCGTATTCCGCACAGGAGAGCTGCTGTATCTCGTTTTCAATCCGGTGCTCGTTACGGTTCAGCAGGAAATCAGGCTTGAAAAAGTCCGAACCGGACATGGTTTCAATTGCAATGCAGGCGGTATCAGGTTCACCGCTCTTGCTTGTGCAGGGGAAGAATTTCAGCAGCAGGTATTTGTAGTTGTCTATACGGTGTGCGTTGACCATACGCAGGTCGGAGCATTGCCTGTCCGCCTTTGAGGCGGCGAAGGTTTCGAGGTAGCGGTGGATGGCAGTCCTGTCGGTCGGTATGCTTGTGCGACCCACAAAAATGTGTTTCCGGTCATTGGCGAAATATGGCTGCAGGTATTGCTCCTGCACATAGGCGATTACATCGTTCCTTTGGATGTTTGTGTCCGAAAAGAGAATCCGCAGGCTGTCGTCCTCCTCCAGCTGGCCGCTGATTTCCCGTAGGTTATATTGCATGAGCGGGTTATCCTTCTCCAATAGCGAATTTGCGAAGGATTCCTTTGACAGCTGCAACCGTTCGTAGTTGGTGTCCACCAGCAGCAGTGAGAGCAGGGCAATGGAAAAGATGCAGGAGACGGTGTGGTAGCGGATGGAAAAACGGGTTTCGGGAAGCAGCGCGTGGATAATGTTTATGCAGACGATAATCCAGTAAATCAAACTGCCGCTGATCCAGATGCGGTGATGGCTAAGCTGCGGAAAATGGAGAATCACTGCCAGATAGCCGCCCCATACCAGTAGGGCGGAAAGCAGGCCATACACTGTTTTCTGCCGTCGGCCGAGGTTGGACCTGAAGAAGTTGCGGTAACATTTTTCCATCAGCAGAAGTGTGGCACAGAGCATCATGCAGAGTGAGACTGCAAACAGCAGCTTGAGCAGGAGAGGGCTTTCTGCCTTCAATGGGAACGAGTGTACCGAAATATATGGGAGAATGTTGGTGGAGCTGCTCAAAATCATGCGATAGAATCCTATAAATGTTGCAATGTAGAGCAGATGCGAGAGGGTCAGCAGCAGCCATGTGCGGAGGGAGTGAGGCCGTTGTTCCGGCCTGTTTGCCGTCTTTACCAGAATTATGGCCATGAGCAGCAACGTGTAGGTGCCCATGAAGAGTCCGCCCAACGAATTGAAGATGGAGGAATAGTACAGGCTGGAAAAGAGGTTTGCGGTGAACATTGAGGCAGGTCTCCTGCAGCATAGTGCCATCAGCAGCATGCCGGTCGCCAGGACGGTCAGCAGCAGTGTGAGCAGTGCGGGCTTTTTGCGGAACAGGGGCCTTTTTTCCAGAATCTTGTAAATGCAGCGTCCCACCAAAGTGCAGGCCAGCATCCACAACAGCGCCTCAAGCAGTGCCATGAGGTTGGATTCCCGTATGTTGCCGTTCATTTCCAGGGCGAAGGCGGTATAATTGTTCCTGTCATGGATTATCATGGCTTCGTTGTCTGGCGGAATGGTGTTGAAATTCCCTTTATTGAGCATCCAGACATCACAGAAGCTGCCAGTCGGGAGATATGGGGACTCCAGCACGCATATACCATAGACGGTACGTTCGCAATTGATGTATTGCCGTATGAAGACATTGGTGTTGTCCAATGTCCGGTAGCCGGAGAGATCCTGCTGTTTCTTAGTCCGTTTTGAGGGAATGTTCACCACATTTGACGACCAGGCCCGGAGCGTGTCGTTGTCGTATATGTAGAATGCGAATTCAGTAGGGTCGATCTCCTGTTCCCCGCAATATGCAAGCAGCTGGTGGATGTTGTTAACCCGCTTATCCATGAGCGGGCGTGCGTAACGGTCCATACGGCTCTCCTTTTCCAAAAAACGCTGCTGCAGGATGCTTTGGAGATGGTCCGGACGGACAAATCTGGCGTTCCTGAGGGACAATCCTGCCGCGCATACCAGCGCCAGGCCTGTAATAAGGAATAATACAATATTGGTTATGTGTGATTTATGTGTTCCCATGTTTTGAAAATATCTTTTTGCAAAAATACATTTTATTTATACATAAAAAAATGAAAAAAAAAGTCTGTAATGTATCTTGACATATATTGGAATTGTTTACTTTTGCAAAGTTTTTCCAACCAATGGTTGGCTTTCTTTAAAACATTGGAAAATAATTTATTTATTAATTTAAAATTTTAAATTGTGATGAAAAAAGGTTTGTTTTTATTCGCCAGCATGCTTTTCGCTGCTGCTATCGCTGTCTCCTGTGGCAACAAGAACACTGAGGAGGAGGTGAACGCTGAGGATTCCACCGCCGTGGAGGAAGCCACTGTTACGGAAACCAACGTTGACGCTGCCGCCCCTGCAGTCAACAAGGAGGAGATTCTCTCCAAGGCCCGCGAGGCCGGTCGTGCAAAATGCAACTGCTACCAGACCGATCCCGCTTCTGTTGAAGCCTGCATCAAGGCCATCCTGGAGCAGAGCTATGCCGCTTACAAGGACGATGCCGATTTCCAGGCTGAAATGAAGGCCGAATTCGACCGCTGCGTGAAGGAGAAAGCTACTGAAGCCGGCAAGAAAGCCGCTGACGAAGGCGTGAAGAAAGCCGCCGGAGCCATTTCCGACCGTTTGAACAACAAGAAATAATTCCTTCAAACCGGTAAAAAAAAGGCGGCCAACGGCCGCCTTTTTTGATTTATAACATCGCCTCCACCTTTTTTATGTATTCGGCGGTGGCCTCCTGCGTCTGCCGCACGAAACCGATGTCGTTGATCTCCCCGTACAGTTTCTTGAACTCCTCCTCGTTGCGGGTGGTGATGTGGCGGAACGGGTTGGTATAGTCCTTGTTGCGGGAATCATGCACCTGGTCGCAGATGTACTGCTGTATCTCTATTGAACGGCGCATCATCTCCTTCCATTGCTTTTCCGTCAGGTTCTGGCTCTCAAGCAGGTAGCAGAGCGAGAGGTAGGCGTGGCTCTGCTTGTCGGTCGGATAGCGTTTCCAGATTTCGTCATAGCGTTTGTGGATCTCCTTCCATTTGTCAAGGATTCCGGCGTTGATGTCGGCACGGATGTGGTCCAGATCCTTCTCCATCATTATTTGTCCGCCTAAGTTAATCCATACCTTCTGGCGGCGGTGGTTCTTGCCCAGCTCCTTGGCAACATCCTTGAAGTGGCTGATGTTGTGCTCCTCAATATAGGCGATAACATTCCGCACCCCGTAGTGGATCAGCATGTCGCCGTAGGCGTGGTAGGCTTCGTATGCCTTAAGGATCCGGCAGTTCCGCTTGCTCTTTTCCATGCGGTCGCCGAAAATGTCAAGCGCATGCACGGTGGCGGGGGCGCCGTTGAGCAGTTTCTTGCCGGTTTCGCGCAGAGTCTTGGTGCTGAGTTTGTCATACGGTTTGTTCTGTGAACGGTACCATGCCTTGGCTGTGAAGATCTCCAGCAGTTTGCGGCCAAGAATCACCTCCTCCATGGTGTCGGGAGCGTAGGTGTCGAATTCGATATGCTGGACTTTGGTGATCCGTTTGTCTCGTTTCTGATACTTGTCGGTGTTGCGTGCCAGGGCGAACATGTTGTACATCCACCAGAAGGCGGGCATCACCTCCAGTTCGTTTGTCCGGCTGTTGTTGTTCACCAAGGAGAAGGGCAGCTGGATATCAAGCTCGGCAGGGTAGTCCGCCTTGGAGAGCAGGGTGTAGGAGGCAAACCGTGAATTGTGCTTGACGCTGGCACAAAGTCCCGGCCAGAATCCGCGCCCCGCCTGGATTTCGCCGTCGGCGGTGCGGCTGTTGTGGTTGGATCCGATGGTGGCTCCGGCGGCTATGTTGCTCTGTCCCATCACCACGCTCGAAATCAGGAACGAATTGTTGTGGTGCTGCTCGTGTGAGGGGAAAATCAGGTTGTTAAGCACCTCGCAGCAGGAGATTGTGGAGTTGTCGCCCATGAAGGAGTTGATGAGCCGCGCCCCATATTTGAGGTTGGAGTTGTTCCCGATGACAAACCGTATGGCTGTGATGGAGTAGAAGATGTGGCAGCCATAGCCGACAATTCCGTTGACCAGTATGCAGCCCTCACCGATTTGCGACGGCTCCTTCTCGCTCGAATTGATGGTGACGTTCTTGATTTTGCTCGCCCCCTTGATGTAGCAGTGCTCGCCGATTTTGGCATCTTTGATGATCAGGGTGTTCTTGATGACGGTGGAGCGTCCGATAGTGCCGTAGTAGCCACGGCGGTCATCCACGGTGTTCTGGGTGATCTCCTTGAGCCGCTGCTGAAGAATCTCGTCATCAATATATTTGGCCCACATGTAGGCGTCTGCGGTGATTATTCCGTCAAACGGCAGGATTGCCCGTTCGCCCGATTCGTTCATCAGTTCGATGTGCACGCGGACATCCTCCGGCTCACCTTTCTTGACAATCCCGTTTCCGAATTTGGCATGGTTGGTGGTGGTGATTTCCTGTATGTTGAAAAGTATGCACATGTCGCCGATAATGTAGTTGGCGATGTAGTGCACCTCGTGCATGGCCACATTGTTGCCGATGTCGCAGTTTACGATGTTGCAGTTGGTTATGCCGATGGGAAGGCGAAGGTCATGGTATTGCAGCACGTTGTGGCTGATAGCGCCGATGCGCACCAGTCCGTGGAAATTGTTCCCGCTCACAAGGGAGGGGTCGAATGGGTCGCTGACAAGCACATGGTCCCAGTTGTCCGACACGTTGTTGTTCTTTACCAGAATCTCCAGTTCCCTGGCTGTGAGGTGCCGCCAGCCGTTGCGGGTGCGGATGGCCTTCTTTGCCTGCATTTCGCGAAGGTAATACTCATCTTTCCCTTTCGGGACAAATTCCTCGTCAATAAATCCGTTGTTGAGTTTTTCAAAAGGAATAACAGTTACCTTATCCATCGTTTGTCTTGTTTTTATGAATGTATTTGCAAAAGTATAAAAAAAAACGTTACAAAAAGGAATGGAATTTGTATAAAAAGTAAAATATTTTTTCTTTTTTTGCGTTGATGGATTAATATGAAGTATAGGTTCAACCACAAATCACTGTCGTTTGAGGTCGAAGAAATTTCTTTCAGACAGCGAATTAAAAAGATATTTTCATACGCGGCCACTGCAATTGTATTCGCAGCGGGCTGCCTGCTGATATATGCCAATTTTTTCTCATCCCCCAAGGAAAAGCGTCTGAAAAGGGAACTGGAGGCGACCAACCTTCAGATTGCCTATCTGGACCGCCGGGTCAACCAGCTTTCGCAGGTGCTAAAGGGACTGGAGGAGAAGGATGACAATCTATACCGTGTGCTGTTGGACGCGGAGCCGGCCAAGGAACGCAACGCCTATTGGGCGGTGCCGGAAACAGCACCTTCCCTGCAGGTTTCCTCAAAAATGGTGGAGGATCTTTCACGCAAGGTTAACCTGCTGACTCTCCGTACCAGCAAGGAACTGAAATCCTATGCCGAATTGTGGGAGATGATCCAAAACAAGGATGAGCGTATGAGCCGAATTCCGGCAATATCTCCGGTAAAGAATCCCAAGGTGGTTTCCGGATTCGGAATGCGTTACCATCCGGTGTATAAGATTCTGCGGCGGCATACCGGCATAGATCTTATCGGCAAGCGCGGCCAGCCAATCTATGCCACGGCGGACGGGACGGTCAGTTCGGAGAATCCCGGCTCGGGCTACGGCATTTCTGTGGTGATCAACCATGGTAACGGCTATCAGACAATATATGCCCACCTCTCAAAGGCGAATGTCCGTCCCGGACAGAAGGTGAAACGTGGGGCTGTGATCGGGCAGATGGGCAGCTCTGGTCTGGCATCAGGTGTCCATCTTCATTATGAGGTTGTCAAGAACGGCCAAAAGGTGAATCCTGTCCATTTCTTCTATGGCGACCTGACCCCGGAGGAGTATGAGCAGATTCTGAAAGATGCTGCAGTGGTGAATAAGGCGTTGTCGTAGCCTCAGGTGCAGAGAACATACAGGTCGTCCCGCTGGTTGATGAGCAGCAGCGGGAATCCTTTAGCCTTTTTCAGCAGCCGCTTCTCCTTGCGTCCGAAAATCCAATCGGCAGGGGTGGGGTATCTGGTTGTCATGCATACCATAAGGCTTCCGTGCACCTCCGGCGCGAAACGCAGCGCATAGCTTTCAATCTCCTCCCAGCAGTCGTCAATGGCGTGGTGGGTGCTGGGGATTTCAAGGTTACGGTAGATTTTTTCGGTGAATTGCAGGTTAGCCTTCAGCTTCTGCTCCAGATAGTCATCCCTGTAGTTCTTGTACAGCAGGTGGATGTTTGCGTGGTAGAAGCGGTGGAAATAGCCGGCCCAAAGCGCCTTTTCCTTTGAATAGACGGATGTGTCCAACGGCAGCAGGATGCTGCGGTAGCTGTCCGGCCGTGGAAGCTGTCCGCCCACGACCAGGGCCGGAATTCTTGAACCTCGGATCCAACGGAGAGCCTTCTTCACTGTGAAATAGCTTGGTTCCCGGTCGGGAGCTGCGCCAATCACCAGCATCATTGCGTTGACCGATTCGGCGATTGAGGGCAGTTTGCGTTTCAGTCCGTTCTCATACGGGTGCCATGTTACAGGGATGCCTTGCCTGTCCGCCACATGCAGGCTGTGCCGCATCGTCTCGCTTTCAGGTTCCGTGGCTGGTGTAAGAGGAATGATGCAGAGTTCGGCGTGGAAAATCATGCTGGCCGCCACTGCGTGCGCCACTGCGGTGTCTCCATATTTGCCATGGTCGGTCAGGGCCAGGATTACAAGGTCTTTTTTCTTTTCCCGCAGTTCCCGGGCAACCGGTTCGGTCTCGTCCCATGGTGTGCCGTCATATTCCGCACTTGATTCCCATGCCTCACGTGCAAGTTCTTCGTACGGGCAGGGTCCGTTACCTTCCTCCGGTTTTTCCCTCTCCATCACATCTCCAATCCTTTGACGTGGGGTTTGCCTGCGATATAGGCTTTCAGATAAAATGGTTCGAAATAGGCAACATCCTCAAACTGCCGTTTCTGCCAGCGGCGGTAGGCGGGGGAGGTGAGGTGTCTGGCGGAGCAGCGGATGTCGCTGAATATTGCGTTGTCGCCCTGCAGTACCGTTTTGCATTTGTGTGCGCCGTTGCCGCAAAAGAGAATCCGGTGCTGCCGGAGCTCTTCCGCAAAGGAGTCTTCACCGATAATGCTGTTGGTGCATTCCGTCATCGGGTTCCCCTTCCGGTCGTATAGTGCGCAATATACCTCCATGCGGCGTGCGTCAATCATGGGGCAGATTATGTCGGCGTCCGGAACGTGCTGGCATGCACCGTTGGCGATGCCTTCCAGTGTCGGTACCGCTATTAGCGGTTTGGAGAGGGCGTAGCATATCCCCTTGGCGGTGGAGACACCGATCCGTAATCCGGTGTAGGAGCCTGGCCCGCTGCTAACACAGACCGCATCGACTGAGGCAATGTCGCAGTTTGCGCTCTTCAGGCATCGGTCGGCCAGTTCCAAAATTTTCTCCGCATGGGAATGACCCTCCGCCACCTCCTCGCAGGCGATGCACTCCGCATCGTTGGAAAGGGCGACTGAGCAGGTCTCCGTGGCGGTCTCCAGACAAAGAATGCGGGTCATATTGCAGCTTTTTCTTTAGCGAGCTTCTGCAGGTGCCGCTCTTTCCAGGCCTTGAATTCAGGAGTGTTGCGCATCTCCGGATATGTGTTCTCGTAGAACGGGATGTCTTCGTCCGAAGCGGAGAAAAGGCTGTCTATGCGCTCCATCTGCTGTGCGAAGCCGGCAGCATCCTTCAGCTCGTAGTACAGGTCAAGCTTGTAATTGTAGAAATCGTACTGTACAGGAATGTAGGCGGTGAGACTGTCCAGCATCCGCAGGGATGATCCGGCGTCGCCCGAAGACTTGTAACCCCAGGCCAGGTAGAGGAAAAAGATTGGGTCGTATCCGATGGTCTGGCCCAGTTCGTCGCAATGCTTCCGCACCTCAGGCATCATGCCGTTCGATATGGCGTTCTGCAGGCAGAAAAACGAGGTGGTGGCGGTTCTTTCGGGGAACATATTCAAGAATTCCCGGCATGCCTGCAAAAGAGTGTCATACGTCTGGCTTTGGCTGATGAGGTTCAACTTCATGGCCCGGGCGTAGATGTTGTTTTTTGTGGCCTGCTCCACCAATCTGAATATGCTGTCCGCCTGGTCGAAGGCTTTCTGTCCGATCAGCTGGTTGACCGCTATCAGCTTTTCGTTGATCAGGAAGTGGTCACCGGTGATGTCCAGGTAGGCGCAGGCGTTCATGTTCCATTCGTCGCTCCAATACATTCCCGAAACAGGGTCGCCTATGTCAATAATCCGAATCCCTCCTTTGTCGGCAAGCATCATCCAGTCCTCAAAGGTGATTGTCTCGTTGTAGATTCGGAAGGTGGCGATGGCGGTGTCGTGCTGCATCCTGAACCGTATCAGCTGGAAGTCGGCACCCTGTTCCACGCGGGCCAGCATACGTCTTCCTGGTTGGAAATATTCCTCCAGAAAACGGTCTACATCGGGACGCATTGTCTCCGGAATGTCGCCCTGGCTCATAATGCGTTCTGCGAACGCCTTTTTGTCAAAGGCTTCGGTAAAGACGGAGGGATCGGGATGCTCGCCGTAGGCGGCGGTAAGGATTTGCCGGACAAAGGTGATGTAGTCATCCTCCGGCAGGATGACCGGTTTGTGCCGGCAGGCGGTGCAGAGGGTCAGCAGCAGCAGTCCGGCCGCTATGCCTTTAAATGTTTTCATTCCTTTTCGTTTTTGTTCTTGTCAATGCGCCGCGCCAACAGCGGGATGAGTTTCATGCAGATGAGCAGGATCAGCATGAAGCCAAATACACCCAAAAATCCAATGAGGAAAATCTCCCCATTGGACAGATGGTGTGTGTCGGCAAAGCTGAGGTGTCCGGTCACACCGGCCAGCGTGTCGCGCATACAGTTACAGTAAGGCGTTAATCTTCTCCATCAGGTCGGCTTTACGGAGGGCACCCACATGCTTGTTGACAATTTCACCGTTTTTGATGAAAATGAGGGTGGGGATGTTTTTGATTGCGAACTTCATTGTGACTTGCGGGTTTTCGTCAATATTGACTTTCCCGATGAGCACTTTCCCCTCCATCTCCTGTGCAGCCTCTTCCACAAAAGGGGTGATGGCCCGGCAGGGTCCGCACCATTCTGCCCAGAAATCCATGACGACATATTGGTTGTTTTTAATCAGTTCTTCCCAGTTTTGGTCTGTGATTGCGTATGCCATAATCCAATGTATTTATAATAATGTAATAATGTGAAATTATTTCAGTGTAACGGTGGCCTCCCCAATGTATTCCTCTTCAGTGAAAAGTTGTGCGGTGTAGGTGCCGGGAACCGCAGTGTCGCCTTCCCGAAGGTTCCAGTACATCACAACCTCCTTGGCCTTGTTCTCATAAGGGACCGTGGTCTTGATTGTATATTGCAGGATTTTCCCATCATTCGTGAAGGTGTAGGCATCACCTTTGCCCAATGCCAGCACCTTGCCGTCCGGAATGGAGAGCCGGCAGTATAGGTTGACATTGCCCGGCGTGGTGATGGCGTTCTCGCCCAGAGTGAAGCAGACCTTGAACTTCTGCACCCTTTTGCTGCGGTTGGTCTCTTCTTCCTTCTTGCCGCCTGATTTCATGATGATTCCCTTGACAGAAATATCGTAGGCCTTGAGTTGTGAGGCGGTCTTTATCCGTTTGTTCAGGGAATCCTGCACAATTGTCATCTTTTGCTGCACTTCGGTAAGCCGTGTGTTTTCGGTCTTTATTTTCCTGTTCTCTATTGTCAGGGTTTCGTTGGCCGCATAAAGCGAATCGAGCATCCTGACATATTCCTTGCCCTGGTTCTGCAGCAGTTCCAGTTTCTTCTTTACCCGGCGGTAGTCCGACTGCTGGCTGATCAGCTTCTGAATCTCCTCCGCCTGTGCAAGAATTGCGCTGTCTTTCGCGGTCAGCTGGTCGTTCAGCTCACCATATTCCTCCTTTACAAGGTTGTAGGCGTTCATGATTGAGTCAAGTTCGCCCTGAAGCTCCTCCTGTTCCGCAAAAGATTCCTTCAGGTCGTTTTTGGTGGTGCTGGTCCGTATCAGCGAAAGTACCAGCAGCACGGCGAGAATGATGGATAAAACCAGAAACAGGGTGCTGAGCTTTTTGTATTTCTGACTTTCGTCCTGGGTGTTTTTCATGTAATCGTCCATTTGTTACAATTAAAAAAAATGCACAATAAAAAATTGTACAAAGATAGGCAATTATTCCGTAGCTTTGGCGAAGAAATGTCCTTTTTATTTAATTTTATTCTCACTGATTGCCAATTTGTTCTGGTTTTGCGAAGTGTAAATGCCCATTTTTCGCCATTGTTTTGTCTCACTTTTTGGTGGCCGGATTGGGAAATTGAGTACTTTTGCAACTTCAAAACTTAACGATTTATGGTAACAGATAAGATGAGAATATGGCGGCGGATTTTGTTGCTGCTGTTGTGTTGTTACACTATGGCCGCCTGTCGGTCAAAGAAGGATGAGACAGTCAGGCCGGCTGTCATGATTGACGTTCCATGTCAGATTGTTTGTGGTGACCCGCAGCCTGACAGTCTTCCGATATTGCCTGAGGAGCTGCAGAACCAGTTGTACCGTTACCTGAAGCATGTTCCCGGAACCGCCATCACCCTTAAGGCTTCGCTGCCTGGTGAATGGAGGATAGAGGCGGGGCTTGAAAGCCCTTCGCCCGATTACAACATCTGGATAGTCTCCGGCAGTGAGGATGCGCAATACAAGATGCTGCTTACCGTGACAGTACCTGAAAAGGAGGAGGAGTGTCCCACGTTAATCTCAGCCCTGCCTGTTGCCTACAGTTACGCGCGTGAGCAGCGTTATAGGATTGAAAGCGAGGAATGGTGCGCGGATGTCATGGATGATTTCACTGTGATTGTGCATAAAAAATACGAGTTGCTTCACTCATTGGGGGATACCGTTTCCTCCACCCACGATAATCGGGAATCTGAGGCTCGGGATGAATACCGGCTGCAATTGGCGGATGGGCGTTTTGTCTATCAGGAGCCGGAATACAACGAACCCTATCGGGCAATCATCCAGTTTATGGATACGACGGTGACCTCGCTCTCCATAGATTCGTTATGGATTGAAACAGCCATGGCGATGCAGGAGGCCCTGGAGCCTGAAAATGTGCTGTTCATGGAGATTTTCGACCGTTTCCAGCAGGTTATGGTCACCAATTATGAGGGGGAACTGATGGACGAGGTTGACCTGTCCGACTTCCTGAAAACCTATCGCCGGGGATACATTATTCTTGAAAAGGGGAAGAAGCCCCGTTATCTCCGTTATTGCCCCGCTTCGGAGGCGCTTGAGAAAATCTTCGGCTTGTGGGGGTTGGAATACAATCCTGCCGATGAGGATGTGATTTCTTGTGATGCGTAGCGGAAATGCCGGTTAAAGCCGGTTCTTCCCGTATTTGAAGCGTGGATGCACCACCTTCGGCTGCCATCCGTCGGCCTCTTCGGGCGTCACATTGGCGTAGGAGAGGATGATTACCACATCGCCCACAACCGCTTTGCGTGCTGCGGCCCCGTTCAGACAGATGATGCCGCTGTCACGTTCGCCGGCAATCACGTATGTCTGCAGCCGCTCGCCGTTGTTCACGTTCAGCACATCCACCCGCTCGTATTCTTTCAGTTCCGCCGCCTCCATCAGCGTCCGGTCAATGGTGATGCTTCCCACATAATTGATGTCGGCTTCGGTCACCACCGCGCGGTGTATTTTCGATTTCATCAACGTTATCTGCATCTCTCTGCTATTTGAATTCAATGTTGTCAATCAGCCGCACACCGTCCAGCCAGACGGTGATGCAGGCCACCACATGCGCCGCATCGTTGAAACTGCCGATTGGCTGCAACGTCTCCGCATCGGCAATTTGGATATATTCCAGCTCAAAGTCGTTGTCGCTGCCAATCCGCTCCTTTATCCATTGCTCCACCTCCTGTAGGGTGTGCCCGGATGCCATCTCCTTGGCCTGTTTCAACGTCCGGTAGATGAAGGGGGCCTTGGCCCGCTTGTCGGGATGCAGCAGCGCGTTGCGCGAGCTGAGCGCCAGCCCGTCCTCGGCACGGACAATCTCCACCGGCACGATTTCAATCGGATATTTTTTCAGCTCCACCAGCCGCCGGATTATGGCCACCTGCTGGTAGTCCTTCTTGCCGAAATAGGCGCGGTCGGGCTGCACCAGCTCGAACAGCCTGCTCACCACCATGCCCACGCCCTGGAAATGGCTGGGGCGGGAGGGACCCTCCATGACCTTTTCAAGGTCGCCGAAATCGTAGGTTTCGGTCGGCTGCTCCGGGTACATCTCCTCCACGGAGGGGATGAATGCGATGTCAACGATGCCGCTGACCGACTCCGCATCCTTTTCAGGGTTACGCGGATATCGCTCCAGGTCTGTGGGATTGTTGAACTGTGTCGGGTTGACAAAGATGCTGCAGACGGCAATGTCGTTCTCCTTCTGTGCCAGCCGCATAAGCGTCAGGTGCCCTTCGTGAAGCGCCCCCATTGTCGGTACAAACCCGATGGTTTTCCCCTCCTTTCTGAAGGCGGCCACCGCCTGTTGCATGGCATCCCTTGTGCGAATTATCTCCATGTTTTGTTCCGTTTTGGCCCATTTTGCAGCGGCAACGCCCTTTTGATTGCGCACCCGCTGCGGTTAATTAATATAAAATTTTGTGTATGAATAATATATCTGTAATTTATAATTATTCGGACACAAGTTGCAAAGGTGAAAAAAAATTCAATATGATTTGCAGATTTTCTATTGATTTTTCATGTGCTTTTTTTTCAACTTATTTCATGGTCGCACAATTTTCCGCGCAAGACTGCGTTATGAGTGCAAACTTTTTAAAGTGGAAAAAAATGAAAACTTCCATTCGCTTCTATAACGACCGCAAATCGGTGCCTTCGATGTCGGTGGTTTCGACAAGCTCAACCACCGATGCTCCGGTGCCTGAGCCTGTCGAAGGCACCGCAACAAAACCTAAATTGCCATGAAAGGATACATGTACATATTACTCTGCGATGATGGCAGTTACTATACAGGAAGCACTAACAATTTGGAATTGCGACTGCAACAGCATTTTGCTGGCGAAGGAGCAAATCACACGAAAAAACATCCTCCCGTGGAATTGCTTTATTATGAAGAGTTTGACAGAATTGATGAAGCGTTTTATAGGGAGAAGCAGGTGCAGGGTTGGAGCAGGAAGAAAAAGGAAGCTCTGATCAATAGAGAAAATGAGAAATTGCTGGAACTTTCAAGAAATTATGCTCAATATGGAAGGCCTTTGACATCGGTGGTTTCGACAAGCTCAACCACCGATGCCTCCGGTGCCTGAGCCTGTCGAAGGCACCGTTACAATTTTTTCAACTTCTTTCAGTTTAAGACAGGCTCGCACAATTTTCCGCGCAATGCAGCGTTATTGTGGTGTATTAACTTTTTAAAGTGGATTAAAACATCAGTAACATGAAGAAAACCATTTTGATATGTGCGGTGATGGTCGCACTCGCCGCAATGACCATTACCAGCTGCATAAGCTGGAAGAAAATGACTTTGTCCGATGAAGCTTTCTGCAAAACGCCAATTGTCAGAGCCGAAATAATATTCCGTATAGACTCCGCCAACTACATTATAGGATGGACTGACCCGGAACCGTATGATTTCCAGCCATTCGTTGATTATTTGTGCCACTGTCGTGTAAGGCAGGTGCCGATATCTATTGCGCCTTCAACTTTTTTGGTTAAAGTTAAATTATATGACAGCAACAACAATGAATACAATCTGGTATTCACAACAAACGGTTACCTCATAGGTATTGAAGGGAGAATTTACGAATTTTCAGCAGAGGACGCCTGTGAGATCAAAAAGCTTCTTGAACAGGCGAAGCAGTAGGAGATATAGGCCATTCTCGCGGAAAAAAAATTGATGTTTGCGAAAAAACATATCGCAATCATCAAATCGTATCGCGATTTTTAGTAATTTTGCACCCGCTGGTCCGAATTTCCTATGAAAATCGGACCTGCGCTCCCGAAATTAATAAATTTTATGTACAAAAGAGTCTTTGATATTGAAAACCAGCTTGACGAAGGGATGTTCTTGTTCGGTGCCCGTCAGGTGGGAAAGTCAACGCTTCTTCAGGAGCGTTTTCCCGATGCTGTCTATTATGACCTGCTAATTGACAACGTCAGGAAATCTTTCAGGCGCAACCCCGATTCCTTCCGCCAGGCACTCATGGCCAAGCCTGCCGGAACGCTGGTCATTGTTGACGAAATTCAGAAAGTGCCCGAACTGCTCGACAGCGTCCATTGGCTGATGTCGAACAAAGGGCTTTGGTTTGTCCTCAGCGGTTCGAGTGCGCGCAAACTGAAACGTTCCGGGGCGAACACCCTTGGCGGCAGGGCCATTCCAAGAACGCTTTTCCCGTTGGTTTGGAAAGAGGTGCCCGACTACCAGATAGACAAGGCTGTACAAAACGGGATGATTCCCCGCCACTATCTTGCCGATGATGCCACCGACCGTCTGGAGGCATACGTGGAGGTCTATCTCCGGGAAGAGATTCGGGACGAAGCCGCCGTGCAGAATGTGGAAGCCTTTGAGCAATTCATGGAGGCCGCCGCCATTTCCGACGGCGAAATGATCAACTATTCAAACATCGCAAGCGACTGCGGCGTTGCCGCAAAAACAGTCAAGGCATATTACCAGATTCTGAAAGAGACACTTATGGGCTACGAAATACCGGCATATACAAAGGTGATCAAGCGGAAGGTGGTGCAGGCTCCGAAATTCTACTATTTCGATGTGGGTCTGGCCAACTATCTGATGGGGCGACACCACCTGAGACGGGGTTCCGATGATTACGGCCACGCCTTCGAACATCTTGTCATGCAGGAGATTATCGCATATCGTGGATATTGCCGGCGACGCGAGAAGATTTCCTACTGGCACACCTACAACCATCAGGAGGTGGATGCCGTCATAGGCGATGCCCGGGTTGCCATCGAAATCAAATCAAGTGAGGAGGTTAAAACAAGGCACAAGGAGGGGCTCAAGGCATTCAAGGAGGAACATCCCGACTGCCGGCTTATCCTTGTCTCCCTTGACCCCATTACAAGACCTTCCGGTGACATTGAGCTCATTTATGTGACCGATTTCTTCAGGATGCTTTGGGATGGGGAGATATTCTGACACCACATCCGCCAAAAAATAATAAAACCAAATTGACATGACCATGCTGCCCAAGGAATACGCATCAAAAAAAGGTTTTCTTTTCCACACCGCCGGTGTGCCGCTTTTTGTTTTCGGGATGCTGCTGCTTTTCTCACCCACCAGCTTCGACCGGTTTTCCATCACCTGGCCGCGCTACACCTTCCATGTGACGATGGTGTTCTGCATTGTGCTGGTGCTGCTGCTCGTCTCGCGCTCACTCTTCATGCTTCTTAACCGCCACACAAAAGGGGTCCCTTTCCCATCCGTTTTTATGCTCAGTATGGGCGAAATCGTCTGCTCATCGGGCTTTACGGCACTATACCTCTGGCTGGTTTCAGGACGGGAAGAGGCCTATTTCTGGTTTTTCGGGATGATGCTGGTGTATCTTTTTGTATTGATGTTCATTCCATATCTGATCATCAACCTGTATTTCACAATATTGTCCAAGGAGCACAGGCTTTCGGACAGGGAACGCGATACGGCAAAGGAGAAAATCCACTTCACCGACGAGCGCGACAACCTCAAGTTAGTTGTGGCCTGCGATGCGGTGCTTTACGTACAAAGTGACGAGAACTATTTGAAAATATGTTATTTGGAATACGGGGAGATGAAATTCTACAGCCTCCGCAACACCATGAAACGGGTGGAGGAGACCTGCCTGAAAGGCGGCCTCGTCCGCTGCCACCGCTCCTATTTCGTGAACAGCGCACGGGTGCAGGCCCTGCAGAAGGACAAGGAATTCACCTACGCCGTGCTGGATGTGCCCAACGCCCACCGCGTGCCTGTCAGCAAGAACTATTACGACTCCCTGGCCGCGTTGTTGTAATAATTTCAGTACATCAGTCCGAACACCCAAAGCGGTATTCTGTTACGGCTGCCGATTTCAATGTCATCTACTGCAAGGAAACTGTCGGGCAGATCTTTAATCTGTTCAAAAGATTTATTTTTACCGCCAACCTCAAAAAGATACTGATGATCAATCAAAAAATCGCCCTGTTTGGGGTAACACACCTCGTGTGTGCTATCCATCTGGTTCATGAAAAAGGTCTCACGTAGCGTTCCTTTATTAACCTGTGCAGTAAGAGCATACATCAGATTGGTGTTGTTCAGGTAAATTTTTTCAGGACGTGACAGGTGCTTAAGGCTTTTGGTGTCATCATTCAGAAGATTTACCAGCCCGCTACGCTGCAAAGCCAAAAGCATTTTCAGTCCCTGATTGCGGTCAGTTTCCAATTCGCGGAACAGCTGGCTCATATTGAGTGTTTGCGGTACAGCCTCGGCCAAGACCATCAGCATTTTGCGTGTTTTGCGTATGGTTGAAAGGGTAACACCGTCCACTGTGGGATAATCACTGTCCAAAATCAGGTTGATTACCTGCATCAGTCGTTGGTCATGGGTTTTGCGCGTTTCTTTATAAAATGGATAGTATCCTGTGACACAATATTTTTCAAAAGCAGGAAGAATCTTTACGCCAGATGTCACTTCCATGGCAATATCCACATGACGCTTAAGCAAATCATCCAATCCAACAGGTTGGAAATGGCATAACCCCTCAAACTCCAAATATTCCCTGAACGACATGCCATGCAGGGTATAAAGCTGCATACGGCGCGAAAGATCCGCCTGAGCATTATCAATCTGTAGCATTGATGAACCCGTGAACACGATGTTCAAATCAGGATATTCATCGTATATGTTCTTTATCAGACGTTGCCAGAGCGGAAAATAATGCACTTCGTCCACAAAAAGATATTTTCCGCCGTGCGTATAATGGTACTCGACAAGCTCCTTGACGTCATGCGTGGTGAACCAAAGGTCGTCAAGCGAAATGTACAGCACGGCATCCTTGTCAGCAATCTCCTGTTTGATGTGCTGAAGAACCAATGTCGTTTTGCCACCTCCCTTAGGGCCTTTGATTCCAATCAGACGGTTATTCCAATCTATCTCATCAAAAAGATAGCGGTGAAAAGCCTTCGGAACAGTGGCTATCCGACGTTTGCTTGTGCGCTCAATAAGTGCGATATCCTCTGTGTTTAGCATATTTGTGTCAATTTTACATCCAGATAACGATTAGTGTTTTGAAATATTGTTTTAATCTAAAAAAAAATATCTGCAAATACTTTTTTTATTGTAAAATTAGTATCTGGATATACTAAATTTATGTCAAATTTAGTATTTGGAAATACTAAAAGCTGCAACCCTATTCTTTCTTTTCTTCACACGTCTGGAGTTCCAACGGGCGCTCCCACCGCAGCACGCGGATGGGGCGGTATAGTTAAAAAATAAAATGCCCTGCAATGGATTTCCTATTGATTCGTCCTCGGTGGTTTCGACAAGCTCAACCACCGATGCTCCGGTGCCTGAGCCTGTCGAATCGGTGCCTGAGCCTGTCGAATCGGTGCCTGAGCTTGTCGAATCGGTGCCTGAGCTTGTCGAAGGCACCGTTACTATGTTTTCAACTTTTTTCACGCTTGCACAATTTTCCGCGCAATCCAGCGTTATTGTGGTGTATTAACTTTTTAAGGTGGATTCATTTATGACAATAGATGATATAAAGAAAATAATCGCAAACGATGAGAGCCGTATGCTGGAGTTGAAGAAGAGCACTGGCGAGCTGGTAAAAGGCATGCAGACGCTATGCGCTTTCCTGAATGCCGATGGTGGCTGGCTGTTTTTCGGCATCACGCCCAAGTTGGAGATTTTGGGGCAGAATGTTAGTGACAGCACTCAACGCGAGATTGCTCACGAAATCACAAAGATAGAACCTGCCATAAAGTTACCACTGGAGATAGTTGAGGTTCCGGAACGGCCTGGCAACTTTGTAATCGGTCTTCATGTGGAAGCGGCCAAATTCGGCGATGCGCCCTATACCTACGACGGCCGTGCCTATTACAAGGTAGAGAGTACCACTGTGCAGATGCCTCGCGCTATGTTTGAGGAACGCTTGCGGCGCAGCAATCCGGCCCGTTTTGCATGGGAAAGCCAAACGCCGGATTTCCTTTATCTGGAAGATTTGGATGAAAGACAGATACGGAATACGGTGTTGTATGGCATCAACAAGGGACGTATGCCGGCATCTTCCGCCTCGGAGGACACGATGACCCTTCTCGACAAGTTTGCGATGGTGGAGAACGGGAAAATAAAGAATGCCGCTGCGGCACTCTTCACCAAACGCCCGCAGGATTATCCCCAGTTTCTGCTCCGGATGGCGCGTTTTCGTGGCACAGAAAAGCGTGATTTTATTGACAACATGCGCGTCAACGGCAATTTCTTCGAACTGCTCGATGCAGGTTTGGCGTTTCTGTTCAAGCATCTGAACCAAAGCGGTGTCGTAAGGGGGCTTCGCCGTGAAGAACAGTTGGAGATACCCTTTGAGGCATTGCGTGAAGCACTGACCAATGCTTTGTGTCACCGTCAATTAGATTCGCCCAGCGGAAGTGTCGGAATCGCAGTGTTCGACGACCGTGTGGAGATAGAGAACGCGGGACACCTGCCCAACGAACTTACGGTTGAAACCATAAAACTTCCGCATCGTTCTTATCCACGAAACCCCATCATCGCAAACGCCCTGTATATGACGGCGTATTTGGAAAGCTGGGGCACTGGAGTGAGCCGAATGGTGGAAGCCTGCAAAGCGGCAGGTGTGCCCGAACCCAAGTACGGCACCGACGGACTGTTTGTTTGGATTACCTTCAAGAGACCTAACGTAGACACTAACTTAAACACTTACTTAAACACTTACTCTGATAGTAGCTCTGACAGTAACCCTGATACCTACTCTGATACCTACTCTGATACTTACTCTGATACCTACTCTGATACCTACTCTGATAGTAATTTAGAAACCAATCCTTCTGATAGTGAGATTCACTTATCAGAAAGGCATAAAGCAATATTGGCATATTGCATTATGCCAAGAAGCAGTAGAGAAATATTGGAATATATAAATGTATCATATCAGAATAAAAACATTGTAAGGTTCATCAACTTCCTTGTTGATAGAGGTCTTCTTGAGCGAACACAGCCTGATTCCAAAAATGCACCTAACCAAAAGTATGTAATAAAAAGGAAATGAAATGTATTAACTTTATAAAGTGGATTTGTCATGAAATATTTGTTTTTAGCCTTTCTTTTTTTTGTTGGCACTCAAAAAGAATCAGGAATGCAATTGTTTATCGTGGATAAAAACAATAACGAGTTTTTGTTAATCCAAGAAAGTGACATTAAATATTATGACTGGGAACATCATGAAATCTATATCAATGAATCATCTTATGATACTATTCTACAAAGAATAAGAAGTGGGGATAGTTTCATAGTCAAACTAAACGGAAAAAAAAATTATTCAGGTGTGCTTGATTATTCTTACAAGAGTGAAATAGGCATTTTTGAACCCACAATATTATGTTCAAATGAAAAATATCCAGAATTTTTTGGCGAAAGACAATGCTGCTATATTAAAATTTGGTATTTTGGGAAAGAGTATGACAAAAGGAATAGCATCTCCATATTCAATTACTTGAAAGAAAAAGAATTACTAAAAGGCAATAGTGTCTATCATTATGATTCCGTAAATTTATCCAACTCTCGCTTGTAACGTTCTACTTTGGTAGTGCACGACACAGATTTAAGGACACTCCTACGGAATCGGATACAGAGAGGTAACTGGAGAAAAAGATGATGAATTTGCAATGAACAATGTAAAATTGACAATGGAATTAGAGAAACACAATATGGAGATGGACAAGGTACCCGATTCGATGTCGGGACTGTTTCAAGATGCCTGTGCCATTATTGAGCAGGCGCGGACGACGACTTACCGTGCAGTGAACGAAACACTTATCAAACGCAACTGGCTTTTGGGAATGAGGATTCAGCATGAGGTGCTGAAAGACAAACGAGCGGAGTATGGAGAGCAGGTTATTAGAGTGTTGGCAAAAAATTTGACCTTAAAATATGGTGCGGGCTATTCTCGCAACAATCTTTATAGGTATTTGTCGTTTTATAAATCATTTCCAAACATTTTCCAATCAGTGAGTGGAAAATCTGAAATTGTCCCATCACTGACGGGACAATCTAAAATAGTCCCATCGATGATGGGATTATCTGGCCAATCGGATTTATATAACACTATGGCATCCACCTATCCATTGAGATTGTCATGGACTCACTATAGTATCATCCTGCAGGAATCCAATGCCGAAGCCCGCGCCTGGTACGAAAACGAGGCCGCCAACGAGATGTGGAGCACACGAACCTTGCAGCGCAATGTCTCTTCGCAATACTATCATCGTATGCTCCAGTCGCAGGACAAGGTTGCCGTGCATGACGAGATGGTGAAGCTGACCAAGCCCCTGCAAGACAAGCTGGAGTATTTGAAAAACCCTGTTGTGGCCGAGTTTATTCCGTCCTCAACGGCAGTGACCAACTCTATGCCGCTAAATACCTCACCTATATGCCTACACAAGAGGAACTTCGGCGCGAAATTGAGCAACAGAAGGAGTTTTATCGGTTGCAGAATGGGGAATGAACTATAACGGACCCTGTAATTTCGGACAGTAGTCACAATTTTCATTTTTTCAGGCTCGCACAATTTTCCGCGCAAGACCGCGTTATTGTGGTGTATTAACTTTTTGAAGTGGATTCAACAATGTATAGAAGAGCTTTTCAATTGTTTTTTTTAACATCACTGTTTTTCTTTCCAGCATTCCCTTTGCATTCACAAACTGTTTCAGATAGTCTGTGCGAGGGATCCATTTATGTTAAAACGGAAGATTATGAAGGTGTCATTTTTGGGATTAATTGTCCTGAAAACGTGATTGACGATAAGGCATACAGATGGAGTCCGACCGAAGAGGATATTGCAAAAGCGGAGAAATTGATGAAAAAATATATTGTCAGAAGTGTTGAAAAAAAACATCGCATGCTTAATCAAATTAGTACTCCCATTGTACATCAGAATTTTGACAAATATTATAGACAATATCTTGGATATATTGATAAGCGAGGGAGGAAAATACTGTATGTGAATTGTTTTTGGAAAGACAAAGAAAATCAATTTCCAGGTTGGAAACGAAAATATGTAAAGGTGTTTGATGGCGGAAGTTATTATTGGCAAATAAAAGTTAACCTTAAAAAGAAAAAATGTTTTGAATATAGTGTTAACGGACATGGTTGATAATTCTCTTCACACGTCTGGAGTTCCAACGGGCGCTTCCACCGCAGCACGCGGATGGGACGGTCTTTGCCCATGTATTGGGTCTCGTCGATGCAGGTTTCGCCGGTGGGCGTGAAGCCGCACTTTTCCATCACACGGCCCGAGGCGGGATTGTCCGTGAAATGGCCGCTGATGAGTGACGGGATGCCGGTGCTCCTGCTGATATGATTCAACATCAGCTGCAGAGCCTCGGTGCAGATGCCCTGGTTCCAGTAAGGCTTGCCCACCCAATAGCCGATGAGCGGCTCATCCTCACGGGCGGGCAGGTTGCACTCGCACGAAGGGCCGTAACCGATGGCTCCGACAGGCTCATCCGTTTCTTTCAGCACTATCGCCCATGTGGTGTCGTTATGGAACAGTGTGCGGATAATCTCCAGACTCTCCTTTACGTTCTGATGCGGCGGCCAGCCTGCACGCGGCCCCACCTCCGGATTGGAGGCATATTTGAAAAGAGCTTCGGCATCGCTCTCAAGCCACGGGCGCAGCAGTAAGCGCCCGGATTCCATACAGTTCTCCAGTTTTTTCGCTTTGGCCATGGTTCGTTGGCATTTGAAATTTAACGCGGCAAAAGTAGTCAAAATTCAGATATGCGTGGACGGACGTGAAATAAGGGCGAAAGATTTTTCGCCCCTACTTTTTTTCAGGTGAGAGACAATAAATGTCTATAAGAGCTGTTTTTAAAAAAACTTAAAAAATACTGATGCTAATCATAGGATTTGCTGCCACATGGATGCCGAAAGGCGTATTAGACAACAAAATGAGCAACCATCACCCAATGGATTTTTTTTTTTTTTAACCGCTACACAATAAAAAATGATACGAGCGTTAATAATATCAGTTTAATATAATTATCATGGCAAAAATTATACCGCCCAGTCTTTTCGGGCAGAAACATTCAAACAGAGATTATTCAAAGGCTGATAGTTGGGGCAAGAATCAGTTTAATAGCTCTTTCCCTGCATCACTTGTTGCATATATGGGCGAACAAGGCAAAAATCCAGTCTATATATGTACTAATAAGAGTAATGAGATAGTCCATTCATACATTGATACTTCAGAGTTATTCGGTATCAACCCTTTGAGTGACGATGCTTATTATAACTACGAAGCAGAATTCTATCCATACGAACAATTTTATTCTGCCACAAAGAAAGAAAAAGTTGACCTGGTGATGATAAATCGCACAAGTGAACTATCTGTTCGAGGGTTGGAAGTAAAACTAACCACACTACCTGATAACACTACAAAAGACCTGCCAGATGCAGATTATGGTAGCGAAATTGTTGTACGTTCTCCAACAATTTTATTTCTTGCCTGTAGCATATGCTCATGCTATAAAACTGATAAAGAAAAAGGTGTATTGCATGGGTTGTTGAATACAATTGGTTCAGAAATCAAAAATTGGAGTGAAATACGGCATGTTTTGCCACACTATGATGCAATCCGAAAAGCAATTCTTTCAGTATCTGCTAACTTGGCAAAGAAACAGATTCCTCTGATTATTCAACCCATATGGAAGACAGATAGGAAACTCAAGGACTTCGCGGAAGACTGTCTAGATGTATTTGTTTGGTCAAACTTGTCTGTTATTCAAATGTGCCTTCGTGAAACAAATACAAAGGAAGATATCTCGCGAAATCAGAGAACCATTATTTGGCTATATAAAATGCTATGGGATTATACTCAGTTTGGTCGTTTCAATTATACAGACATCGTAAACGACCTTGCTTACAACTATAAGACAGACAAGGCCTTCGCCATAAGTGGAAAACTCACTAATCCAATGATGGCATGCAATGAGTTGACTAAACCAAGAATATCTAAGTATGAGATCAAGAACATAATACTTGGTGATGGTCAGAAATTGCTAAGCCCCGAAAGAAGATTTGATGCATTTATTGTGAGCCACCCTGAACTATTTGAGAAATGAAGGTAATAGATTTATTTTGCGGCTGTGGAGGTCTGAGTCTCGGTTTTGAGAAAGCTGGGTTTAAAATAGTGGCAGCTTTTGATAAGTGGGACGCTGCACTACATGTTTACAATACGAACTTTAAACACCCTGCAAGGCAACTTGATTTGACCGATGTAAACCATTGCGTCGAAACGATAGCCGCATTGTCGCCAGATATGATAATAGGAGGCCCCCCTTGTCAGGATTTCTCATCTGCAGGAAAGCGTGATGAAGACAATGGTCGTGGTGATTTGACGGTAAACTACGCTGAAATCATCAGCACTATCAAACCGCCAGTATTTGTCATGGAAAATGTTGACCGTATTATCAAGACAAACAAACTGGTTGAAGCCAAACGTTTATTCAAAGAAGCTGGTTATGGATTGTCCTTCAAAATTCTTGATGCCAGTTACTGCGGTGTTCCTCAGAAACGCAAACGTTTCTTCATGGTTGGTGTACTTGGGGAAAAAGATGGGTTTCTTGATGCAGCTCTCAATGCTGGTCAGACGAAAGAACCCATGACCATGCGAGACTATTTTGGAGACTCCCTCGGCCTTGAATACTACTATCGTCATCCCAGAAGTTACGCCCGTCGCGGCATTTTCAGCATAGACGAACCAAGCCCAACAGTCAGAGGTGTCAACCGTCCTATGCCTGATGGCTACGAGATACACAGCAACGACCCTGTGCGCAGCAAAGAGGGTATCCGTCCCCTAACAACCAAAGAACGTAGTCTTATTCAGACTTTCCCCGAAGAGTTTCACTTTGAAGGTAGCAAAACCGACATTGAGCAAATGATTGGCAACGCCGTCCCCGTAAACCTTGCAGAATACGTGGCCTCTACTGTCGCCGCCTACCTTGCAAAACAGGGCAAGGACATAACAGTTGTGGACAAAAAAAAACAAATCGAACATTCTCACCGCACAGCAATGGTGGCAATGTCAACCCATGTCTCGCTTATGAAGTTCGATGAAGTCGCCAAAGAATACCCAGATAAGATAATCACTAACAAAAAGGTGAAGGATGAAGACGGTCTGGATCCATCAAAGAACTTACTCGTCTCACTTGTCAAAAACGACACTATTGACCTACTACTCGACGGCTCCATCAATGTATACTATTCTGGGAAGAAGTTTCCTTCGACGGTAGAACTCAATCACCTCTATTATTTTATGCCATATCGCAAAAGCAAAGGTATCCGAGACCTCTACTATATCAAGGTTGCTCGTGTCGGATCGAAGCATGAAGTACATCCCGAAGCCGACCCAAACGACCTTCGACTGGTATTCGAGATAGAGTTCGTTAAGCAGCTCTTCCCCGATTACAAGCCTATTCGGCTATCGATATGGGAAACCTTTACCGACACCAAACTGGAGAAGATACTACAAATGGAATAAGCTTTAACAACAATATTCGCGAGATGATTAACATTGTCATTTTTGGCGCTCCAGGCGCCGGCAAAGGCACTCAGGCACAACTGCTGGCCGAAAAATACGACTTTCTGCACATTTCCACCGGCGACCTTCTGCGCCAGGAGGTGGCGATGCAGACCCCAACAGGCCTCCGCGCACAAGACATCATGAACCGCGGCGACCTCGTGGGTGACGATATTGTTGTGCCGCTTCTGGCCCGTGCCATCAAAAACCGCAGCATCCATCCTGACCCCGATTCGCTGGTTGACCCATGGGACCGCGAACTCAAAGGCGACCCGCACCGTCCGGAGGGCTGCATCATAGACGGTTTTCCACGCACCGTCGGCCAGGCACAAGCACTGGAATTCCTTTTCGGCAAGCTTAAAAGCAAAATTGATCTGGTTGTCGCAATCGATGTGCCGCGTGAGGAGCTGGTGCGCCGCATCCATGAGCGCGCCGCCATCAGCGGGCGTGCCGACGACACCGAGGAGGTTATCCGTCACAGGATAGAACTCTATGACCTGCAGACAAAACCGGTGCTTGACTACTACCGTGTCAGCGGCTTGCTGGTCTCCGTGGATGGCAGCGAAGAGATCAGCGACACCAACAAGCGCATCTGCAGCATAATAGACTATAAAATCAGCAGAACAACCCCGGAAAATCCTTAGCCTTCGACATCGGTGCCTTCGACATCGGTGGTTTCGACAAGCTCAACCACCGATGCCTCCGGTGCCTGAGCCTGTCGAAGGCACCGTGGCGTATATACCGTTCTGGTGAAAAATAAAATGTCCGGCAATGGATTTCCTATTGATTTTTCATGTACATTTGCAAATTGGCTCCGCGTGGTTGCGTGCGACGTGGAAAAGGTTTGAAAATAATTAATATTTAAGTATATACAAATTTATTGCGCTATGCAGAAATTATTGTTATTAGGTGACGAGGCCATTGCCCAGGCGTTCATTGATGCCGGAGGCAGCGCCATCAACAGTTATCCGGGCACACCCTCCACCCAGATTACGGAGTATGTTATCAAATCCAAGGAGGCGAAGGCCAATGGCGTGATCGCCAATTGGTGCGCCAACGAAAAGACTGCGCTTGAAGCCTCCATCGGTGTGGCTTATGCGGGCAAACGTGCCATGACTTGCATGAAGCATGTCGGGCTTAATGTGTGCGGCGACCCCTTCATGAACGCCGCCATCATCGGCACCAAGGGCCTTCTGATTGTCGTTGCTGACGATCCGAGCATGTTCTCCTCGCAGGATGAGCAGGACAGCCGCTTCTACGGCCACTGGGCCATGATCCCCATGCTGGAACCTTCCAACCAGCAGGAGGCATACGACATGGTGTTCTACGGTTACGAACTGTCTGAAAAACTTGGCACTCCGGTGCTTTACCGTATTCCCACCCGTCTGGCGCACAGCCGCGCCGGTGTGGAGCGCAAGGCTTCACGTGCGCAGAACCAGCTCAGCTACCCGGAGGATGCCAGCTCCTTCGTGCTGCTGCCTGCCAACGCCAAACGTCTCTACCGTAACCTGATCGACAAGCAGGCCGCTTTTGAGCAGGCCTCCTCCAACTCCGGTTTCAACCAGTACATCGCTGGGAGCGACAAGCGTTTGGGTGTCATCACCAGCGGTATCGCCTTCAATTACCTGATGGAGAACTTCCAGGGAGGATGTCCCTATCCTGTGGTGAAAATAACGCAATATCCTCTGCCTTACGAAATGTTGAGCAAACTCTATGATGAGTGCGACGAATTGCTGGTTCTTGAGGACGGACAGCCTTTCATTGAGGAGCAGATCAAAGGCTATCTGGGCAAAGGCAAGAAGGTCATGGGCCGTCTGGACGAGACCATCCGCCGCGACGGCGAGCTCAATGCCGAGAAAATCGCCAAGGCGCTGAAGCTGCCGATGACCACCGGTCCGGCTGTTCCGGATGTTGTGACCAACCGTCCGCCAGCGTTGTGCCAGGGCTGCCCGCACATCGACAGCTATAACGCACTTAACGAGGTGATGGCACAGTATGAGCATGGCAAAGTGTTCGGCGACATCGGTTGCTACACTTTGGGATTCAACATGAAGGCCATCGACACGACTGTCTGCATGGGTGCCTCCATCACAATGGCGAAGGGTGCTTCCGAAGCAGGTGTCTTCCCATCCTGTGCGGTTATCGGTGACGGCACGTTCGGCCACAGCGGTCTGACCGGCCTGTTGGATTGTGTAAATGAAAAGGCTAACGTTGTCATCATGATTCTTGACAACGACATCACCGCCATGACCGGCGGACAGCCCTCTTCAGCACACAACAAGATCCGCCGCATCTGCGAGGGTCTTGGTGTGGAGCCGGAGCATATCCGCGACATCATCCCGCTGCCGAAGAACCATGCCGAGAATGTGAAGGTTATTGCCGAGGAGGTCGCCTACAACGGTGTCTCCGTAATCATCCCTCACCGCACATGTCTCGTGGAGCTCAAAAAACATCTTGGTGAAAAAAAATAATGCAGTCATTAATCAATAGGAGATAACAACATGAAGAAAGATATCATACTGTGCGGTGTCGGTGGCGACGGAATCGTCTCCGTGGCAAAAATCATTTCCGATGCGGCATTGAACGAGAACTTGTATCTTAAACAGTCCGAAATCCATGGCATGTCGCAGCGCGGCGGTTCGGTTTTCTCCCACCTCCGCCTTTCCGACAAGCCCATTTTCGCGGATGTGATTCCCGAAGGGAAGGCCGACATCATTCTCTCTTCCGAGCCGATGGAGGCGCTCCGCTATCTGCCGTTCCTCTCCGAGGATGGCTGCGTGATAACCAATTCGGAACCTTTCGTCAACATTAAGAACTATCCTGACATGGATAAGGTGATGGCTGAGATAGGTAAGATCAAGAACAGGGTGGTCTTCAATTCCAACGAAGTGGCAAAAAAGGTGAACGCACGTTCCAATATGGTCCTGCTTGGTGCGGCGGTCCCATATCTTGGCATTGCCATGGAGAAGCTGGAGGCGGCCATACACCACATTTTCGACCGTAAGGGCGAGGCTGTGGTTGAAGCCAACCTGAATGCCATCCATGCCGGGTTTGAGGCTGCAAAATAATCCGGATTACACATTTATGCAGGGATACAGCAATGTGTCCCTGCATTTTTTTTAATTTTTTCCAAACATGATTGTCTGTATTGCGGAAAAACCGAGTGTTGCACGTGAAATCGCCCATGTGCTTGGCGCGGACCGGTCGCATGACGGATACCTTGAAGGGAACGGATATCAGGTTACATGGACTTTCGGCCACCTTTGCACTCTGAAGGAGCCCCACGACTACACCCCATTGTGGAAACCGTGGGCTTTGAGCCGCCTGCCGATGCTGCCCGCCCGCTTCGGAATCAAGTTGATAGACAGCCAGTCGATAGAAAAGCAGTTCCATATTATTGAAGGGCTGATGCAGAAGGCTGAGCGCGTGGTCAATTGCGGGGATGCAGGCCAGGAGGGGGAGCTGATCCAGCGTTGGGTGATGCAGAAGGCTGGGGTCACCTGTCCGGTCCAGCGTCTTTGGGTCTCCTCCCTGACGGAGGAGGCTATCCGTGAGGGTTTCCGAACATTGAAGGACCAGTCGGAATACCAGCCGCTTTATGAGGCGGGGCTTGCCCGTGCAATCGGAGACTGGCTGCTCGGAATGAATGCCACACGCCTCTACACGCTAAAGTACGGACAAAACAGGCAGGTGCTTTCCATCGGGCGGGTGCAGACACCTACGCTCGCGCTGATAGTGAAACGCTATCAGGAAATAAAGGATTTCAAGCCTGAGACATATTGGGTGCTTTCAACCGTATACCGCGAAACTACATTTACCGCAACACAGGGGAGATATCCGTTGCAGGAGGCGGGGCAGGAGGCGTTGCAGTCTGTGACGGGAAAGCCATTTGTGGTGACAGACGTGTCGGTGAAAAAGGGGACGGAGGCACCGCCACGGCTCTTCGACCTGACCTCCCTGCAGGTGGAATGCAACCGTAAGTACGGCTTTTCCGCCGAGCAGACCCTCCAGCTAATCCAGGGATTGTACGAGAAAAAGCTGACCACCTATCCGAGGGTGGACACCACATATCTTAGCGATGACATCTACCCGAAGTGCCCGCAGATTCTGGGCGGCCTGACAGCCTATGCCGCTCTGACGGCACCTTTGCGCGGTAAAAAGCTGCCGAAAAGCAAAAAGGTGTTCGACAGCAGCAAGGTGACCGACCACCATGCCATCATTCCCACCGGTGTCGCCGCACGCCAACTGGGTGCGCAGGAGTCGGTTGTCTATGACGAGGTCTGCCGCCGTTTTATTGCGGTTTTCTACCCTGACTGCCAGTTTGCCACCACCACGGTGCTGGGCAAGGTGGAGTCCGTCGCCTTCAAGACGACAGGCAAGCAGCTGCTCCAACCGGGTTGGCGCGAGCTTTATGCGCAGACGAAGAATGAACCATCTGAGGGAGAAACGGATGAGGAGGCCAAATTGCTCCCGCAGTTCGTAAAGGGGGAGAGCGGCCCGCACCGTCCGCAGTTGGCAGGGAAACAGACTACGCCGCCCAAACCATATACCGAAGCCACGCTCCTGCGTGCCATGGAGACAGCCGGCAAGCTTGTGGAGGACGAAACACTGCGCGAGGCGCTGAAGGAAAACGGGATAGGCCGTCCTTCAACCAGGGCGGCCATAATAGAGACCCTTTTCAAGCGGCAGTATATCCGTAAGGAGCGGAAAAGCCTCCAGCCCACACAGACCGGTGTGGAGCTTATTGGACTCATACATGACGAACTGCTGAAAAGTGCTGAGCTGACCGGCATCTGGGAGAAAAAGCTGCGCGACATTGAACACCGGAAATATGAGGCAGCCCAGTTTATTGCGGAACTTAAGCAGATGGTGTGCAGGCTGGTGCAGGAGGTGATGTCCGAACGCGGCCGGTAATTTGTGCTGATATATGAAAAAAAAAATTGTACACTGTAATATTATGTGGGTTATAAACGTTTTACAATTGTTGAATATTAAGATTCGTTGACATGAAAAAAACAGATTTCCTGTCAGGTTTGGCAATCCTGCTGCTCGTTTGTGCGATGGTTTTTACAGGATGCAAAAAAGAGGAGTCTCTTACGGTTGCCCCCACTTCAGTTGTATTGGCAGTGGGCGACCGATACCAATTGAAAGCTGATGTCCAACCCAAAAGGTCAAAGCAGGAGGTGGAATGGTTTTCCACAAATCCCAATGTGGTGTCGGTGGACGAAAACGGTGTTGTGACGGCGTTGCACTTTGGAGTATGTAATGTCAAGCTATATGCCGGCGCCTCCTCTGCCGCCTGCCAGATAATAGTGGTACGAAAAAAGGCAGAACACTTTTTCACGGTGAATGCCAATGGAGACAAGGTTCAGTTTTCCCCAGGCAACCTGCAGTATAGGGCCAGCAGCAACACATGGCGATTTGCGGAACATCCCTATGATGTCATAGGGGACGGCGGATCGATGGAGGGAAATGTCCCTGGCTCTGACAATCTGCAGGTTTCCCAATTTTATGATGGTTGGATTGACCAGTTCAGCTGGGCCACCAGCGGCTGGCATGACGAACGGGATTCCCTTAACCTTTATTATCGTCCGTGGGACTACAACTATGAGGAGATTTCGAACCAGTCCGGAAACCTGTATTATGGATTTGGCCCTTCCGCCTTAATGCCGGATGCGAATCTGACCGGCAGCAGTGCCCGTTATGATTGGGGAGTTTACAATCCCATCTATAATCCCCAAACAGGAAAAACGGACTCTGCCGGTACTTGGCGCCTGCTGACATCACGTGAACGGGATTACCTCACATTTTTTAGGACAACCGCCTCCGGTGTGCGTTTTTCCCGGGCAGTGGTTCATGGTGTGAGCGGTTTTGTCTATTTTCCGGATGACTGGGATTTGGACATTCATATCTTTAAGGATCCCAATCTCACTACCGGTGAATTCCAAAAAAACGTTCTGAATGATAACGAATGGATGTTGTGTGAGGCTGAAGGCTGTGTCTTTCTCCCATATACGGGAGCATTGGCGTATGGGTTGGCAGGGCAGACTTGGTACACTTATTGGAAAAAGCGTCAGGGGGATTATTGGACCTCAACCGTTGTCCCGGAAAAGAATTCTTTGGTTTATATGATGTTCTGCGGTCCCGATGGAAGATACAGTTACGAAAAGGCAACTGTCCGGCTGGTGAAAATGCTTCCTTAACCATTAAATTATAATATTCCATGAAAATCAGGTATAGCTTTCAAACAGTGTTGGTTGTTTTTTCATTGTGTCTGATACCGTTGCTTTCCGGCTGCAGGAAGGAGGTGGAGAATGTTGTGATAAAACCGAATACTCTGACACTTTTTGTAGGTGACAAATATCAGTTAGGTGTGGAGGTGCTTCCTGAAAAGGCTCCGCAGGATGTGAAATGGAGTTCCAGCAATTCACGTGTGGCTGCGGTGGATGGGAATGGACTGCTGACAGCCATCAGTAGCGGCTCCTGCAAGGTGACGGTTCGTGCGGGTTCGTTTTCCGCCACTTGCGTTGTCAGGGTTAACGGAAAACCTGCGGAGTATGGTTTTACAGTTGGTGAGCAGGGCAGACGGGTGCAGTTTTCTCCAGGCAACCTGCAGTATATGGCCATTTCAAACACATGGCGATTTGCAGAACATCAGTATGATTATGTGGGTGATGGCGGCATTATGGGCGGTAATGTTCCGGGTTCTGACAATTGCCTGATTGATTCGGCATACGAAGGTTGGATTGACCTGTTCGGTTGGACCACCAGTGGCTGGCATGACGAAAACAACACCGACCATCTGCATTATCAGCCCTGGTCAAGCAGTTATGAAATCAATGACGGCAGCAGAACCGGATATGGCCCTTCTGAAGAGAATGAGAATGCGGCGGCAGGAACCAGATATGATTGGGGCGTGAACAATGCCATCTATAATCCATTGACGGAGCAGATGGAGAGGGCAGGCACGTGGCGTACCCTGACTTCCATCGAATGGAATTATTTGTTGGAAGAGCGCAGCACAATTACCGATTTCCGTTATGCCAAGGCCAAAGTGAATGGGGTGAACGGACTGGTTATATTTCCTGATGAATGGCGGGGAGAATTTGTCTTTCAGAACCCTAACAGGGAAAAAGGTTGCTTGTATGAGGACAATTGCCTGAATGATAGTGATTGGCTGTTTTGTGAAGCGGAGGGTTGTGTTTTTCTGCCTGCTGCCGGACGCCGGCAGGGTTCCGTCGCCATCTCGGTCAATTCGGAGGGAAGATATTGGACTATCAGCCGCTATAGATATAACGCCTACATGGGGGAGTCTGGAAATCTTAACGGAAAAGATCTTGCGTTTGTTCTGTATTTTAACGAAAGTACGCTCCTTCCATCTACAATTTACATTGCAAAAGGCGTGTCATACCGCTATTACGGATGTTCAGTCCGTCTGGTGAAGGACATTCGCTGACGGTTCCGCTCCAAAAACGGCGTGCAGATGCAATAAAAAAGGCTGCCGGACGGCAGCCTTTTTTCAGGTTATTTGAAATCTAACAGTTCCACATCGAAAACCAGCGGGGTGAATGGTGGAATCATATCCCCGGCGCCACGTTCGCCGTAGCCGATGGCGGATGGAATCACCAGCGTGGCCTTGCCGCCCTTTTTCATCAGGGCAATGCCTTCGTCCCAGCCGGCAATGACCTGTCCCACGCCCAATTCAAAGGTAAGTGGCTCATTGCGGTCGTAGGAGGCGTCGAACTGCGTGCCGTCAAAGAGTGTGCCGCGATAATGCACCGTGCATTTGCTCCCTTTGGTCGGATTGGCACCCTTTCCTGCTTTGGTCTCAATGTAATAGAGTCCGGATGCGGTCGGCTCGACGGTGATGTCGTGTTCCTGCAGGTATTGGGTGATAAGTTCCTTCTCTTTCCCCTGCATCTCCTGCATTTGTATGGTGCGGTATTCCTCAAAGGATTGGATGGAATGGATGCAGGCGGTGACGAAAAGCATGCTTTTCTCCGTGACAAAATCAGGCACCTGTCCGTAGTTGTAGGTGGTGAAGTATTCTTTGGCAGGGATGATGAAGGTGGCTGAGTCCCCTTCGTGCATCATCTGCAGCCCCTCAAAGATGTCCCCCTGGAATTTCGGTGCCTGAAGCATGGTCTGGATTTCAGGGTAGATTTGCAACACGGAATCCCCATCGGTGCGGAATTCCAGTGAAAGGGAAAGTACGTCCCCGACTTGCGCCTTTTGCGCATCTTCGTTCTGGATATGGAAACGGTAGCGCAGACCGTTTTCTGTCTTCTTGAAACCTTTGTAGTCGTTGCATGCGGTCATGACCAGTGCGGCCAGGCCTATAACGGCGATTTGAAGCTTTTTCATTGTTATGGAAGATTAGGTGTTATTCAATAACAGGTGCCGGAGCCGGAGCCGGTTGCGGACGTACAATGTTCGGCAGCACCTCAATGTCCGCCACGATGGTGGAGAAGGGCGGCACTGGCACATAACGGCTTTGTGCGCCGAATGCGATCTTGTATGGCATAATCAGGGTCGCCTTGCTGCCGCGCTTCATTTTGCAGAGCCCTTCGTTGAGTCCGGGGAACATCTGTCCGACCAGACAATAGAGAGGTTGTCCTCCTGCCTTTTCAGAGGAGTCGAAGATGCTGTCATTGGCCAGACGGAAGGTGTAGCGGATGCTGACGGAGTCTCCATTCACCAGTTCCTTGCCTTTTCCGGCTTGGGTTTCGATGAAATAAAGGCCGGATTCGGTCGGTTCCGCCGTCAGGTTGTGGTCAGCCATATATTTTTTGATCTCTTCGGTTTTTTCTGAATCAATCTCCACCTCACTGCGGATTTTGTTCATCCTGACAGTAAAGTAAAGCATTGTGGTGTCATTGATGAAGGTAGGCAGTTCCGGTACGCCGGATTTAAGCATGAAAGAATCCGCCTTGAAGGCGAAAACCGCCTCGTCACCTTCGTGCATCAGCCGGTATGCATCATAAAGGTCGCCCGGATATATCCGTTCGCGCATCATGTCCACAACCTCCTGTTCGTTGAAGATAATGGAGTCGTTGTCCGTGCGGTAGGAGAGGGTCATGAACAGAAAGTCGCCGTTGTTGGCGGCGCGTGCCTCCGTGTTTTGTGCGATGAATTTGTAATACAGTCCATCTTCGGTCTGCTGGAAATCCTTGAGTCGTTTCTCCTTGCATGAGGAGCCCAAGACTGTAAGGCCGCAAAGGGCCATTGTGATGATGAAAAACCTTTTCATGTTGTAATTTAATTAATGTAATGATTATTCAAAAATGATTTGCAAAAGTAGTCAAAATTGCAATATGGAAGCCGCTTCCTGACGGATTTATTTCGGGGAGTCAGTCTGTTTGTATGTTAAATAGTAATATATTGTTATTTAATAACTTCTATATAATATACCAAAGTGGCGAATCCTGGTATGCCCGCTCCGTCCCCGATGCTGCCGTATGCAAGGTGTGAAGGCAGGATAAGCCGGGCTTTGGCTCCGTGCCTCATCTGCTGCAGCGCCTCCTGCAGGCCGACCGGTTCGTCCGAACGACCGATGACAAGGTCTTTGGTTCCATCCTTTCCGGAATCGAACACTGTTGTTCCGTCCATTAGAGTGATATGGCAGCGCAGCACCACGTCATCCCCCTTTTTCAGGAGACTGCCATGCCCCTCATCAAGTATCTCATAATAGTATCCTGCCGGGTCGCACTGCATGTTCCAACCATACCTGTTGATCAGCAGGCGTATGTCGGTTGCCTCATTACGGACAATGTCGCGGTTTACACCAACCAGATACTCTTCGTCAGGCGGTGTCCCGTCGGAAGTTGTAGCTTCATTGCGGGATTGCCGGCATCCGCAGGCAAGCAGCATGGCAAGCGGAATCAGAAGGCGTATGCTCCGGCGCATAGCGGACAAAGTTTGTTCGGATATTTGGGCAGTGCCTCCAGAAAGCGTCTTATTGTCTCCTCCATGGAGTCGAACGATTCCCCTCCGGCGGCATTCTTGTGGCCTCCGCCGTTAAAGTGCGCCCTCGCAAATACATTGACATCAAAATCCCCTTTGGAACGGAAGGAGATGCGGATTCGTCCGTCACGTTCCGAAAAGAAGGCGGTGAAGCGCACCGGCTTCATCGAAAGGCCGTAGTTCACAATGCCTTCGGTGTCCCCTTGCCTGTAGTTGAAGCGTTTCAGGTCCTCTTTGGTCAGATATATGTAGGAGGTCGCGTATTCCGGCAGGACGTGCAGCCTTTCGCTCAGGCTGAATCCTAACAGCCTCACCCTGTTTTCGGAATAGGTGTCGTAGATGTTGCGGTGTATGCGCTCCCCGTTGATTTGCATGGCAATGAGTTTTCCGGCCGTCTCGTGGGTGGAGGGATTGTCGCAGCTGTAGCTGAAGCTTCCGGTGTCGGTCATGATGCCGGCATAGAGACATTCCGCCATCTCCCTGGTGATCTTGTCACCGTCGTTCCGGTAATGGGCGATGAATTGGTAAACCAGTTCACATGTGGATGATGTCTCATCCGTGACGGAATAGACGAAGTTGAACTGGTCTTCCGGCGCGATATGATGGTCTATCAGTGCCTTGAATGCTTTTGACTTTTCCAGTGGGATTTGCAGGTCCTGCACCCGCTTGCTCTGGTTGAAGTCCAGACAAAAGATTAGCCCGGCCTTAACCACTTTTTCAGCGCAGTATTCCGGTTCCAGATCGGCGCGGTGAACCTTGCCTATTCCGGGCATCCATTGCAGAAAGTCGGGAAAGGCGTTTGGGGAGAGGATTTCGCAGGAGTGTCCGTATTGTTCCAAATACATCGAAAGAGCCAGGGCGGAACCTAATGCATCCCCGTCCGGATTGTGGTGGATGAGGATTACCACCTCCCTGTTCTGTTCCAGCTGCCTTTGCAGGTTTTGCAGTTGTTCTTTTTGAAGTGGGTCCATATTGTTCACATTACCATTCCACATTGTCAAAGCGGGCGTCAATAAGGATTTCCCCCTTCCGGTTCATGATGCCCCATTTCCCGTTGATTTTGAATCCGGCGCGTCCGTTTTGGAAGTCGGTCACAGCTTCGTAGGCGAAGGGGATCTCAAGGCTGCCCTTGGTGTCCAGAAAACCCCACAGCCCTTCGCTGCATGCGGCCACCAGCCCTTCCCGGACAGGATGCAGCTGGTTGTAGTCGCAGCGGATGCAGCTTTTGCCGGTGGAGTCGATCATGCCCCATCGTCCGTTCTGCAGGATCAGCGCATAGCCGTTCTCATACGAGGAGGCCTCTTCAAGAACGCAAGGGGTTTCCAGTATCCCCTTTTTGTTAAGATAGCCCCATTTGCCGTCGTATTTTACAGCCACATGGCTGCAGGATACTGCCTTCATGGCATCGTATACCGGTGGGATGGCAAATTCCCCCTCCATATTGACCATGCCCCAGCGTCCGTTGTCGCTGACCGCAAAAAGTTTGTTGATGTCACTCACCTTCGGGGTGACCAATGGAGGAGGAGTCTCCACCACCTGCACCACTGACGATGGCACACGTGTGCCGGCAGGAGCCCGTTCAATCTTTTTGTCTTTTAGGGAAATGTCTTCTTGTAAAACAACTTGGCCGGCAATGCATCCGCAACCAAAGAGTGTCGCAAGCGTCAAAAAAAACCTTTTCATACGATATCTATAATATAGATGTGATACAATCTGCAAAAATAACGTAAAAAGGAATATCCTGCGCAGTTTTGGGCAAAAAAATCTTTGTCATATAATAAAAGCCGCCTGTATCACGTTGTTTTTATATAAGCCTTGCCAAAATTCAAGCGAATGAACACACAAGAAACCAAGAGCAATTTCCGGTGGGTAATCTGCGCCATGCTCTTCGCAGCAACCACCATCAACTATTTGGACCGTCAGGTGTTGAGCCTGACCTTTGAGGAATTTATCAGGCCGGAGTTCCATTGGACTGACGCGCATTACGGCACCATCACCGCCTTTTTCTCCCTATGTTACGCCTTCTTCATGCTTTTTGCGGGGCGGATTATCGACTGGCTCGGCACCAGAAAGGGCTACATGTGGGCGATTGTGGTGTGGAGCGCGGGCGCATGTGCGCACGCATTGTGCGGCAGGCTGACGGGCGTTCTTACAGGGTTTGGCTCCGCCACCGCGATGCTGCAGGCCACAGGCGATGCGGCCGTGCTGGTCTCCACCGTCTCGATGTGGGCCTTTCTGGCGGCGCGATGCGTGCTTGCCTTCGGCGAGGCCGGCAACTTTCCGGCTGCCATCAAGGTGACGGCGGAGTACTTCCCGAAAAAGGACCGCGCCTTCGCAACCTCGGTGTTCAATTCCGGCGCCTCAATCGGTGCACTGATAGCCCCGCTCACCATTCCGCCGCTTGCCAAGCATTTCGGATGGGAGTGGGCATTCGTGATCATCGGTGCGCTTGGTTTCCTTTGGGCGGGGATATGGCTCTTCCTGTACGACGGGCCGCACCGCTCCCGGTTTGTGAACAGGGCCGAACTTGAATATATCGAATCGGACTGCACGGCGGAGGCTCCGGCTGAAAAGTCTGGGGAGCCAGCACCGTCCAAGGTCTCCTTGTGGAGATGCTTCCGCTACCGCCAGACATGGAGCCTGATTGTGGGCAAGGGACTGACGGACGGCGTATGGTGGTTCTTCCTCTTCTGGACCCCAAGCTACCTGAAGGCGCAGTTCGACATCAACACCTCCGACCCGATGGGGATGATGCTCATCTTCACACTGTATGCCATTGTGATGCTTTCGCTGGTCGGCGGCAAGCTGCCCACCTGGATCATCCGTCGGACCGGCTGGGACCCGTACCGCTCGCGGATGCGGGCCATGCTGATGTTCGCCTTTTTCCCTCTGTGCGTGCTTCTGGCGCAGCCGCTGGGGCAGTATTCCCCATGGTGGCCGGTTGTGCTTATCGGTATCGGTTGTGCGGCGCACCAGAGTTGGAGCGCGAACATCTTCTCCACCACCGGCGACATGTTCCCGAAGAGCTGGATCGCCACTGTGACTGGCATCGGCGGTATGGCGGGCGGCATTGGCAGCTTCTTCATACAGAAGGGGGCCGGTAACCTCTTCACCTACGCCGATCAGGTCCAGATGCATTTTCTCGGATATGTGGGAAAGAGTGCCGGATACGAGATCGCCTTCATCTGCTGCTCCGTCGCCTATCTGGTGGCGTGGATTATCATGAAGGCGCTGGTGCCTTCCTACAAACCAATAACGGATGCGGAATAGTTAATGAAAAAAATCATACACCATGAAACCTTTTATCCATGAAGACTACCTGCTGGTGACGGAGACGGCCCGCCGCCTGTACCACGAATATGCGGAGCAGATGCCGGTTATCGACTACCATTGCCATCTCTCCCCGAAGGAGATTTCGGAAGACCGCCGTTGGGACAACATGACGCAGCTCTGGCTGGGCGGCGACCACTACAAGTGGCGGCAGATGCGTGCCAACGGTGTGGCGGAGGTGTATTGCACCGGCAACGCCTCCGACTATGACAAGTTTTTGAAATATGCGGAGACGATGGACTACCTGCTGCGCAGTCCGCTTTTCGATTGGACGCAGCTGGAGCTTGCCCGCTATTTCGGCGTTTATGACCGCTTTTGCTCCAAATCGGCCCCGGCCATCTGGGAGAAATGCAATGCGCAGCTGGCACAGCCCGGTTTTTCGGCCCGTCAGCTGATGGAGCGTTCCAATGTGCGGGTGGTCTGCACCACGGACGACCCAATTGACAGTTTGGAATATCACCGGAATATCGCTGATTCCGGCTTCGGTGTGAAGGTGCTGCCGACCTGGCGGAGCGATATGGCCGCCAAGGTGTGGGAGCCTCACTCCTGGAACCGCTGGGTGAACCGGCTCTCCGAAGCGGCCGGGATGGAGATAGATTATTGGGAAGACTTCCTGGAGGCTCTTGAGATACGCCGCCGCCACTTCAAGGAACATGGCTGTCTGCTCTCCGATTACGGTGTGACTGAAATTGTCGCCGAACCTTACTCCGGGGAGGATATTTGCCGTATCTTCGAGAAAATACGCAGTATGAAATCTCTCGACCCTGTTGAAATTCGGAAGTTCCAGACGGCATGGCTGTATGAGGGGCTTATGGCGGATGCGGAGGCCGGCTGGACGGCGCAGATCCATTTCGGCTGCATGAGGAACAATAACAGCCGCATGTACCGTGAGGTTGGGGCCGACACCGGTTTCGACAGCATAGGGGAGTACCATGCGGCTGTAGCGCTCAACCGGCTTTTCAGCTGGCTGGATTCGGAGGGGCGGCTGCCAAAGTGCATTCTATATGCGATCAATCCCAACCAGTGGGAGATGTTGGGCTCGCTTATCGGCAATTTCCAGCATGGTCCTGTGCCGTCTCATCTGCAGCTTGGCGCAGCCTGGTGGTTCAACGACCACCGCGACGGCATGATCCGCCATCTGGAGGTGCTTTCACAGACGGGTGTGCTGGGCCGCTTCGTCGGCATGCTGACCGATTCGCGCTCCTTCGTGAGCTATGCGCGCCACGAATATTTCCGCCGCATACTCTGCGGCAAGCTTGGGGAGGAAATGGAGATGGGCATCATTCCCTCCGATATAGAATGGGTCGGCGGTCTGGTGCGTGACATCTGTTATAACAATGCCGAACACTACCTTTTCGGTACATTACATTAATTATTTATGCCTATGAAAAGGCTTTGCAGGGTTTGGATCTGTTTTTTGTGTGTCGTGCTGCCTGCATTCCAGCTTCCGGCGCAGTCGGAGCTGCGGGAGGTTTTTGCGAATCCGCCCAAATCGGCCTCTCCGAGGGTGTGGTGGCACTGGATGAATGGTAACATCTCGCCGGAGGGGATCCGCAAGGATCTGCTTTGGATGCATTCGGCGGGCGTGGCCGGTTTCCACCTGTTCGATGCCGGTCTGGAGACCCCGCAGGTGGTGCCGGAGAGGGTTGCCTTCATGACACCTGTCTGGAATGAGGCCTTCAGGCTTGCGTTGCATCTTGCCGATTCCCTTGGGATGGAGGTGAGTGTGGCCTCGTCGCCGGGCTGGAGCGCGACCGGCGGGCCGTGGGTTCCGGAGGAGGAGTCCATGAAGACGCTTAACTGGAAAACGATAGATGTGGAGGGCGGCAGACGTTTCAAGGGGGCGTTGCCGGAACCTGACAGCGTGGCCGGAAAATACCTCAACCATGTGCTGAACCGGCATATTCCGGAGCAGTATAGGTTTTACAGGGACTTGTATGTGATTGCGGTGAAGGTTCCGGATGCGGACCGTCCGATGGAGGAGCTTGGTGTGTGGATTACAGCCAGCGACGGCTCTGATCTGCATGCCCTGCACGACGGTGACATGATGAGCCGCTGCACGGTTCAGCCGGACAGCACGGGGAGGGCGTGGATCCTCTTTGAGTTTCCGGAAAGGCAGACAGTAAAGGCCATCATGCAGGGGTTTGACGACGACTGGGCGAACCGGCGCATGCGCCGTTGGGAGTACAGCGATGACGGTGTGCATTTCCATACCCTTGCGGAATATTCGCCGAACACACACATTCCGTTCCTCACCTTTTCCGTCCCGGAGACAAGGGCGCGGTTCTTCAGGGTTCTCTCCTGTCAGGACGGGCAGCCTATGACATATAACGAGCTGCGTCTTTACCCCTTTTCACGTGTGAACATGGATACGGAGAAGGCGGGTTTCTTCACTGACGCTCCGTTGCGGGACGGTTTCCCCACACCTCTAGGTTCGGATGCGGTGCCGTTGCGGGATGTGTTGGATATCACCTCCCATTACAGGAACGGCGTGCTGCGCTGGAATGTCCCGCCCGGACGCTGGCGCATTTACCGTGTCGGCTACACGTTGCGCGGACGGCGCAACGGTCCGGCATCGCCGGAGGCGACAGGCCTTGAGGTTGATAAGATGAATCCGCAGGCCGTCGCGCACTATTACCAAAACTATTTCGGCCTGCTGGATGAGGCCGGAGGCGGAGCCATGGGCAAGGTGGTCTCAAATCTGATGATTGACAGTTACGAGGCTGGCTGCCAGACATGGACGGATGCCATGCCGCAGGAGTTTGAACGGCGCCGCGGCTACAGCATGATGCCATGGATGCCCGCACTTTTCGGGCAGGTGGTGGAGAGTGCAGGGGAGACCGACCGTTTTTTGCAGGACTGGCGTCAGACAATCGGGGAGATGATGGTTGAATATCATTATGATGCTGTTGATACGCTGCTTGCGCGTTACGGGATGGGGCGTTACACCGAGTCCCATGAGGGCGGCAGGCATTTCGTTGCGGACGGCATGGATGTGAAGCGTCACGCGGAGGTGCCGATGTCGGCTTTCTGGGTGACAGACGCACATGGAATAGATCCGCTGTATGAGGCCGATATCCGCGAGTCCGCTTCTGTGGCGCATATTTGCGGGCAGAATGTGTGTGCTGCCGAATCCTTCACCACGGACGGACTTGGCAGATATTCGGACGGCAGGCTGCGGGCATGGTCCTTCCATCCCGGCAACCTCAAATCCCATGCGGATGCCGCCATGGCATGCGGCCTGAACCGTTTTGTTATCCACTGTTCGCCACACCAGCCGTCGGACAGCATTGTGCCCGGCCTTTCGCTCGGCCGTTTCGGACAGTGGTTTGACCGGCATGAGACCTGGGCTGGCGAGGCGGGCCTCTGGACAGGTTATCTCTCCCGCAGCTGCGCCATGCTTTCGCTGGGAAGGTTTGTGGCGGACATTGCCGTGTATTACGGTGAGACCAACAACCTCACGGCCCGTTTCCAAAATGAGCGTGCGGCTGTGCCGGAAGGCTATGCGTTCGATTTTGTGAACAAGAGCATGCTGCTGGAGCTGTTGGAGCCTGCCGACAGCGGTCTGGTCACACATTCTGGGATGTGTTACAGGGCGTTGCTTGTAGATAGTTCGGTGCGGTTTGTCTCAATGCCGGTGCTGCGGCGGCTTGCGCTTTTTGCCGATGCGGGTCTGCTCTTGGCGGCCAATCCGCCAGCCGGATGTGTGAACCTGAAATATGACCCGCACGAATTCGACAGCCTTGTCCGCGCAGTATGGCATTCCGGAAGGGACAATGTGGTTTCTCCTGAAATGTTGGATGTGGCTTTGCACCGGCGCGGCTGTGTGCAGGATGTCGTTTTCAGGACGGATTCAACGGATGGTCTCCGCTTTGTCCACAGGCATCTGGCGGATGGTGAGCTTTACTGGGTCACCAACACGTTCCCGCAGGCCCGCGAGGTGACGGTGTCGTTCCGCGTGACGGGGAAAAGGCCGTTGCTCCTCCATGCTGAAACTGGTGGGATGGAGGAGGCCTCCTATGTGATCAGGGAGGGACGCACATTGGTACGCCTCCGTTTCGTGCCGGATGACGCGCTGTTCGTTTGGTTCGGTGAAAAGTCTGAAACCGATTCGCTCTCTGTTCCGCAGGATGTTTGCCGGACGCTGCAGGACTTGACTGGCGGCAGGTGGCGGATTCTTTTCCGGAATGGAGGCGGTGCCACCGATTCTTTTGAGACAGACACGCTTTTCCCGCTAAACTGTTCGGATGAGCCTGACATACGCTTTTTTTCCGGTACGGTCAGTTATAACATGACGTTCCAATGGCATGACGATGGGGTGGGTGACAGCCTGCTCTGTCTGGATTTGGGTGAAGTGTGCCATCTGGCGCGGGTATTTCTCAACGGTGAGGATATCGGCTGCTGCTGGAAGGCGCCTTACCGGCTGCTGTTGTCCGGCAGGCTCCGTGAAGGGAACAACACGCTGGAAATTCGTGTCACCAATACCTGGGCGAACCGCCTTACCGGTGACTCGAAGCCAGATGCCGCCACGGGAACCACCCGTACAACCTATCCCTATTTCACGCCAGATCTGCCGTTGGACCGCTCCGGCCTTATCGGCCCGGTGAGGATCCTAAGCATTCCGCCTCATTGTAAATCCCGATGCTTTCCAGCCAACCGGTGACCTTCCGCAGGTCGAAGGGCTTTTCGCCGTAGAGGTAGTGGTTTTTGAAATTGTCCTCCCCGAAGGAGTATTCGATCATGTACATTCCCTTGTCCGCCTTTTTCCCGATGTGCGTGAGCAGGGTGCGGCCGTTTGCCTCTGTCCTGTATTTTCCTGACCAGACCTTTTTGCCGCTTTCAATGTCGGTGATTGTTACCTTGCCGGAGGCCTCCTCCCGCGTGTCGTTGATTATGACCAACGGATAGAGGCCCGTGCTGTCCTCGTCCAGCATCATGGCGCAGACATCCCGCTGCACGTTGCGGATAAAGTAATAGGCCAGCTTCTTGCCGAAATAGTAGTCCACAACGGCATCGGAGATGATGGGCCATCCGTCCTTGACGTTCCACCAGATGAGGCCGTTTTTCTCCACAAACTTGCCTCCGCGCCATTTCTCCACAAAATATTTCATCGCCTCGGCCTGCACAAGCTGCGAACTCAGGACAAAATCCTCCAGAGTGTCTGGGACGTAGCCGAACAGCAGGTTCACCTGGTTAATCATCAGGTCGTTGCGTTTCGGTATGTAGCCCCACGCCTCGTAGCGGCGGGTCGCCTTGGTGAGCCAGTCGCGGTTCCAGCGGTGTGTGGCACGATCCTCCCATGGATAGACGTTTGCCGGCTCCATCATGAGCTTGAGGCTGGAAAGGTTCGGGCAGCCGTGGTAGCCCATTTCGCTGGCGAACAGGCATTTCGCATCCTTATAGAAGGGCTCCTTGTAGTATCCGCGCGGCCCCCAGATGTGGTTTTCAGGCAGTTTGCTCCAGTCGCCAAGGGCGAACACTGCCGGAGTGTAGTATGGCGAGCTGGGCAGGTAGGGGCGGAGCGGGTCGAACTCGTAAATCACCTTTTTGAGCAGCACACGCGAGATGTAGTCGTCGTTGGGGTCCAGCTTGTATTGCGGCGGCCAGCGGAAGATGTAGGTCTGGTCGTTTTCGTTGTTGCCGCTCCAGAGGGCGAGCGAGGGGTGGCTGCGCAGCTTGCGTACCACCGATATCGCCTCCTCCTCCATCAGGTCGATGAAGAGCTGCCGTTGCGAAGGGGAGGCGCAGGCCATGCCGAAGTCCTGCCAAACCATGATGCCGTTCTCGTCGCATAGGTCAAAAAAGCGGTGGTCCTCATACACATTTCCGCCCCAGCAGCGCAGCATGTTGCAGTTCAGATCGACCGCCAATGCGACGGTCGAATCCAGCTGCTCCGCATCGCGGGAGTGCAGTCCGTCCAGCGGGGTCCAGTTCGCCCCCTTGATGAAGACCGGCTCCCCGTTCACATAAAAGCGGAAGCGTCCGGGGTTCTCCTTGGATTCGTGGATTTCGCTGCGGTCCAGCATGATGGTGCGGAACCCGAAGCGGCGGGCATCCCGGCAGAGCAGTTTGCCGGACTCGTCGGTCAGTTCGATGACAGCCTCATAAAGGGCGGCTTCGCCCATGCCGAGCGGCCACCAGAAGTCCACATTGCGGCAGGTGTCAAGGATGGCGATCACATTCTGGGTGAGCGGTTCGGTGCGGCTGAAGCAGGTCTTGCCGTTGCGTTTCAGCTTGAAGGTGGCTTTGGCATGGTCGAGCAGGTCGAATGGGACATCGGCCTGGAAGTGGGCGTAGAAACGTCCGGTGCGGTTCGGCACGTCCACATCGAGCGTCATCCAGTGGATGTCGGTGAAATGGGCGGGCGGCAGGATGCGGAGCGAAACGTCGCGCCACAGCCCCGCGCTGACGGTGCGCGGCATTATGTCCCAGCCGTAGCCGCTGCAGGCCTTGCGTACAAACAGCGCCTCCGGAGCCTTCTTTGAAAAATAGGATTCCGGCTCCGCAGCCCCGATGCTGAGGGTGCCGAGCATATATTTCTGCCCCTCGATGACGGAGGATCGCAGGATGACCTGCAGCAGGTTGTCGCCCTGCCGCATCTGCTCAGTTATGTCAAAATCGTAGTCGATCATCATGTTGTGCGCCGAACCGACATGCTTGCCGTTCAGCCAGATTTCGGCAAAGCAGTCGATGCCGCCGAAATGCAGCAGGCAGGTCTCCCCCTCGTGCATCGGTGGGGCGAAAAAGTGGCGGCTGTAGCACCACTGGTAGGCCTCGTAGGGGCGGAGGTCATACACGTTGCTCCCGATGCGCGGGTCTTTGATCAGCCCGGCCTTCATCAGGTCAATCTCCACATTGCCCGGCACAGTGGCGGGGATGGTCTTGTATTTCACGGCGGACATCTCTTCCGGCGAACAGACCGCCTTCTGCGGCTGTTTCCAGTAGCTGAGTTCCCATTGTCCGTTGAGGTAAAGGTTCACATCCTGACCACGGAGCGGAAGACAGCAGAAAAAAAGTGCCGTGATGCTGCAACGGAGTATGTGGTGGATGATTTTGGTAAAGTTTCCCATGATGTGGCCTTCATCAGTTGCATTAATGCAGTTGGAAATGTATGGGCAGACGCCATCTTGAACGCACTTTCTCACCTCTCTGGACTCCGGGTTTCCATTTCGGCATTTTGGAGACCACCCGGATCGCTTCCGCGTCCAGTTCCGGTGATACGCTTTTTACAGCCTTAACGTTGCTGATTTTCCCGTTTTTCTCCACCACAAATTCAACAATAACTGTTCCTTCGATTCCTTTGTCAAGGGCGGATTTCGGGTATTTGACATTTTTGATGATGTAATTGTACAGGGCTTTCTCTCCGCCCGGGTATTCGGGCTCATTTTCCACAACGGAGAAAATGACATCATCATCGGTGTTGTTGTTCGAGGCGGGTTGTTGGGCGTAAGCCATGGAAACGGCTGCGGTGAACAGCAGCAGGGTGAATAACTTTTTCATGTGTGTGTTTTTTGATGTTAAAAATTCTTTCCTTTAAACTGCAAAAGTACTTGAAATTCCAATATGTTTTGCAGATTGTGCCTTTTTTTTCGGTTCTGTTTGTGAAAATTCTTCAGAACATGTATCCCATCTTGATGTAAAGGTTGCTGAACTTGCCGTTGTCCTGCCTGTCGAAGGCTGTCGCCCAGTCAATGCTTAGGACGAAGTTGTCGTTCATGGCCACCTTCAGGCCGCAGCCTCCGGTGAGATGAGGAGAATAAAGCCGGCTTTCATCGTAGAAGGCATCCGGGTTTTCAGGATTCGGATCAGCCAGAACAAACAGCCACGGGTCGGTGGCAACGCGGTCGTATGGCTGCACAACCATTCCGGCATCCATGAAGGGATTGAGTCCGACATAGAACATGTTCTTCTTCACCTTGAAACTGAAAAGCTGCGCCCTGAACTCGAAGTTTGCAAATGCCACCCCGCGTGCAAGAACACGGTTCCGCATCATTCCCCGTATGGAATTCGCACCGCCGAGCCCTTCGTAGACCACGCGCTGCATATAGAGCTGGTTCAGGTATGTGTTGAGGTAGAAGGGGCAGTCACCTGCGAGATTGAGCTGCGTTCCGATCCGGTAGGCGAAAATAAGACGGTCTGATGCAATTGGCAGGTAATTCCTCCAGTTAAGGTTCAGTTTCAGATTGTTGAAATCGCCCATCCGTCCAAGCCCAGCATAATAGGTCAGGAAGGCGTCGGCATGTGCGCCGTGTGTGGGGTTCTGCTGGCGGTCGCGTGTATCGTAGGTGATTCCTGCGTGCAGATATGGGTGTAGTCCGCCGGAGGCTTCATCCTGACTGATATAGCCGAGCGCCACATATTGGTCGAAGAGGGTTATGGTGTCGGGGAGCTGTTTCTCCTTTTTTTTCGTGAAGGAGTTGAGTCTTTTTACATCCACCGGACCGACACCGAAATGCAGCAGGCCGATGCCTGTGTTCCAGAACAGGTTCTTGGCGATGGAGCCTTGCAGGTCAGCCGAAAGGCGGAAGAGGTCGCGGCGGTATTTGTAGTAGGCGCGGGATATGTATCTCAGGTCGTTCTGCGTGGAATATTCGGGAAAATGATAGGAACTGTAGCCGTTGTAACCGTAGAAGTCGCACATCTGGTCGGGCAGATATGTGAGGTCGATGCTCAGGCGGTGCTTCGGAATCAGATATTTGGAATCGTAGGCGAAGCGGAAAATGCCGAAATGCTTGGTGGTGTAGGCCGCCTCAGCGTAAAAGGAATGCAGATATTCGGGATAGGTGGAGCCGTCACCGAAATAGTAGATGTTGGTCAGTGCGCCGTACTGCAGCCCGAGGTCTGCATCGTAGGCGACGCTGGGAAGCACGCCGAATGTCCAGCCCTTTCGCACATGTTTCTCCTGTGCCGGAAGGGTCAACGCCAAGGGCAGAAGCAGGGAGGTGACAATTAACTTTTTCATAATTCACGGACTATTTGTTTCTATTGTATCTGTTTCTTTCTTTTCCTGAAGATGAAGAGCCCGAACAGCAGCAGCGCTACAGCCATGATGCCCATGGTGACGAGGGTGTTTTTCATGCTTTGCGGGGCGAAGCCCATCAACAGCAGCACAGGGAAGCCGAAAGCCAATGCCGGAATGGTCTGGAGCACCAGGTTGTTGGCGGCCGGTGTCTCGAAACGGGGGTCGATTTCGCGGAGCAGGATCATGCCGTTGCTGGCGGTGCCGGTGAGCATGCCGAACATCGAGAAGAAGCCTTCGTAGAGATAGTCCGGATAGAGTTTGCGGCAGCAGCGCAGCAGATAGAGGAAGGTGACGGCGGCGCCTGCTGCACAGACCAGGATGAGCGGCAGCCATAGCCCGCGCAGGTTGTTGAAATCTATGGCGGCGGTGCCGGCGACAATCATGAAGTCGAAACAGGTGCCGGCTATGCGGTCCAGTGTGAAATTGTTGATGTATTCGCGGCTCATGAGGTTGCTTTTCCGCAATCTTCCGATAATCCAGCGTACCAACACGCCTAAAAGCGTGCCCCACAGAAAGTTGAATCCCCATACAAGCGGCTTGAGCGTCTTGACGCCGAAATTGCCCAAATCAAGTTGCTGGAAGCCGTACATGAGGAGAAAGACCAGCGCATAGACCAGCAGCACCAGGCAGAGCTGCACGGTGAGTTTGTCGATGGACTCGGAATGGGGAATTTCCCCTTCCGATTCGTAGTCTGCGAGTGTGTAATGCTCGGTGACCACACCCTCCCTGATTTTCAGCTTGCCGCGCCGGCGCAGGATGTTCATGTAGATTACCCCGACAAGGCTGCCGACAATGAATCCGATGGCCGCGATGCTGAGCCCGAAGTCGGAACCGTGGAACACAAGTCCTTCCCCTTCGGCCCAGGAGGTGAAGGTTACCCCGAAGTTGAGCGCCTGGCCCGGTCCCTGCCCGTATCCCATGGGCAGCAGCAGGCCGGAGGCATAAAAGAAGCCGGAATGGTTCCACCAGAGAAAAAGCGGCACGGTGATGAGCAGCCCCACCAGTCCCTGGATGATGTAGGTGCTGGCGGTGACGGCGCCTGTCTCAATTACCTTGATGGTGGAGGTGGCACTTTTCAGTTTTTTGTTTTTCAAGGCCATGGCGACAAATCCGAGACCGAGCATGTGGTAGGTGATGATTTCCATTGAGGCCTTGTCTACCATGGTGGCAAAGAAACCGAACGGCTTCAGGCAGAGGATCAGCAGCCCTGCCAGCAGGGCGGATGGGAGCAGGCTGCGCCTGAAAATGGAGACTTTGCGCCGGATCAGATTGGCAAGTAGCAATGCCACGACAATGATGAAGAACTGGATGAGCCATGCCCATGCGGCAGGGTTTGCAAAGGAAGACATAATCTTTTTTTTTATAATGCTTGCATATTAATCTTTAATGCGAATATTTCAAAACGCGAAAAACGGGCGTATATTATGCAGGAAGAATTATTTTTTTCGGCAGCGGAACGGATAACACTATGTTACACACTTCAAATTTTTTTTAAGCAACAGCTCATTTTTTCCGCTCGCTTGCCACCATGAACAGGACTGCGGCGATGCAGATGGCTGTGCCTATAAGGATGTGGGCGTTCACCGGTTCCGCAAACACCTGTACCCCAACCAGAATGCCCGCCGTAAAACATGTCAACGTCCGTTTGTCGGTTCTGAAATTCATAATAGTTTTTCCAAACGTGGCTGCTTTTGTTATATTGTGGATGCTGTAAAGACTTGCTTGATGCCTGATTGTAAATTATTGAAAATAAATTTATTTTATTTTTATTTGACAGGTTATTAAATTTCTTTTAGGTTTGTGTTGGGATTGTGTGTAATTTTGTGAATTGGTTTCGCGTTTTTTTGCGTGAAATGTATTTGATTGAGTGTAAATAAATTGTTGTTTTTTATAAGAGGAAAAACGTTAAGGATGACGTAATAGTTTTGCATTTTGTATTTCTGAAATGTAGATAGTTATACTAAAATGCGAGACGTGTGTTATACACAGCAACTATGGCAGGTTTTAACGAAGATACAAGAGTAAAATTGCAATATCATTAATTATGACAAAAGAGCCGCAAGAAGGGTATGTCTATATCCTGACAAATCCGAGTTTTAAGGAGGATTGGGTGAAGATTGGCAAGAGTTCGCGCCCGGTGGATGTCCGTTCGAAAGAGTTGGACAACACCGCCGTACCGCTTCCATTCGACATTTATGCCACTATGAAAACTGTCAAATATGGTGAGGTTGAAAAGTTGGTGCATAAGACGATCGACCGTCTCACCGACTTGCGCATCCGCCAGAATCGGGAATTTTTCAATGTTGACCCACAGGTGGCGCTTGACATTTTTATGGATATAGCTTGTGCTATTGAGGACGCCGTCATCATGCGGTATGATGCGGATAAGCCTTATCAGATTTATCCAATTGTGGAAGGTCAGAAAATCAAAGAGAAGGAAGAGAAAAAGGAAATCCGCAAAGCTTTTGATTTCAGCATGATTGGCCTGAATGTAGGTGACACTGTCATATTCGATGCGCTGAACCTTCCTGTAAAAGTAGCAGGCAAAAACAAGGTGGAGTATGAAGGCCGCCTCTGGAGCCTCTCCGCTTTCTGCGGCACCTACCTGCCCGAAGAAATGCACAACAAGAGCGAATCTTACCAAGGCCCGAAGTATTTCAGCTATCAAGGAAAGACGTTGTGGGAGATCAGATTGGAGAGGGAGAAATAAATAATTATGAGTTATGGCAAAGAGATCAACAAAGAACGAAGAAACCCTCAACCTTGACAACATCCTGTTCAAGTGCAGGGATATATTGAGGAACGCAAAGAACTCAGGTTCATTCTTCGAGAAGCGAGATATGATGCTGACGCTTGTGTTTCTTCGTTTTATCGGAGAGAAATATGAGGATGGCATCGCCAACCTGCGCAAGAGGCTCATCGAGGAAGGACTTGACCCTGACAATGAGGAGATTCAGAAGGCTTTCTTCGAGGATGCTACCTTTGCTGATGGCACATTCGACCTCCCCAAGGAGTCGCGCTGGTCAACCATCATCGATACGGCTGCTCCTCATCTGAATGTCGCCCTCGACCAGGCGCTGAAAAGCATTGCCGAAACGAATCCTTCGCTGAAGGGTTGCTTCGTGGAAGGCACGTTCACCCAGCGCAACCTCGGTGCCAACGACATCAAGAAGGTGGTGGACGAGGTGAACAAGATTAGCCACAAGACCTTCGGCGAGGAGAAAGACCTGATTGGTCGCGTGTATGAGTATTTCCTGAAAGAGTTTGCCGTGAACGCCACCAAGGAGGAAGGCGAGTTCTACACACCCCACGACGTGGTGCAGCTCATTGCCACGGTGATCGAGCCTTTCGACGGCACACTCTACGACCCCTGCTGCGGTTCGGGCGGTATGTTTATCCAAAGCTCGGAACTGGTGAAGTCGAAGCAAGGCGACATCAGCCGCATCAATGTGTATGGGCAGGAGAAAGAAGCCGCCACCTATCGTTTGGCTAAAATGAACCTTGCCCTGCGCGGCATCAGCCATAACTTGGGCAGCGAGAGCGATTCGTCGTTCACAAACGACTTGCACAAGGGGCTGTATTTCGACTATATCATGGCCAATCCGCCCTTCAACCTCAAAGGCTGGTGGGACGACAGCCTGAGCACCGATGCTCGTTGGACAGATTACGGAACGCCACCCGAGAGCAACGCCAACTACGCTTGGATTCTGCACATGCTCTCGCACCTGAAACCGTTGACAGGTGTGGCTGGATTCCTGCTGGCCAATGGCGCTTTGGGTGATACCGATGCCGTTGAGATTCGCAAGAAATTGATTGAGAACGACAAGGTGGAAGCCATCATCATCCTACCCAGAGAGCTGTTCATCACTACGGATATCAGCGTTACCTTTTGGATTCTGAACCAGAACAAGAAGGGCGGCAAATACCACGGGCGCGAGCTGCGCAACCGTGAGCATGAAATCCTCTTTATGGACTTGCGCCGCTGGACGGAAAATCCCGTAAAAGGCGAGCAGAAAAAGAAAGTACAACTGATTACGGAGCAGATACAGCGGGTAACTGACTTGTATCACGAATGGCAAGCTGTTGGTACCAATGGAAAGAATTTTGCGGAACCAGAATTATACAGAAGTGTGGGTATTGATGAGATAGAGAAGAACAACTGGACGCTGGTGCCAAGCAAGTATATAGAGTTCATCGACCACGACTTGGAGATTGACTATCCCAAGGAGATGGCCCGCATTCAACAAGAGATGAAGTATCTGATGCAGCGCGAAAAGGAATCACAACGTATGCTTGAAGAGGCTTTTAAAGGTATTGGCTATGGGATTGACTAAATATAAACTGGGAAAACTCATTGAACTATCAGATGAAAGAAACTCCGATGGCATCTTTGGTATTGAAGATGTCAGAGGCATCAACAATCTGAAAGAGATGATGAAGTCAAAAGCAGACCTAAATGGACGTGATTTGACAAAGTTTCAAATTGTCAGGCCTGGTTTCTTTGTGTTCAATCACCGAACTTCTCGAAACGGCAGCAAATTTAGCATAACATATAATTATGATTCAAAGCCACATATATTTACAGAAGACTATGTTGTGTTTCAAGTCAAAGAAGACTGCTCCGAAATAGTATTGAAAGAATGGCTGTACCTTTATTTTTGTAGGGCAGAGTTTGATCGATATGTTATCACTAATTCATGGGGTAGTTCAACGGAATTCTTCAATTGGTCAGATCTTTGCGACATTGACATCACTCTCCCTTCCATAGAGCAGCAGCGCAAATACGTTGATGTTTATCTGGCACTGCAAAAGAACCTCGCTGCCTATCAAAGCAAGGTGGAGGAATTGAAGATGGTTTGCGATGGATATATTGAATCTTTGAGAAGAGATTATCGAAAGAATCATCCTCAAAAGATGGTTCGTGTAGGAGATTATATAGCTAAAAGAAATGAGATTAACGACAACGGTCAAGTTCAATTAGAACAAGGAATAAACATTCAAAAACAATTCATTACACCACAAAGATCTAATTCAAATCTATATGGACGTAGAATTGTTCGGAGAGGAGACATTGCATATTGCACTCAATTAAACAATGACAATGTTGCAGTGGCATATAGAGACGGTGAAGATTGTGTTGTTTCTTCTGTGTATGACATAATATTTGTTAAAGATGAATCAGTTTTGCTACCCAAATATCTTATGATGTGGCTTGTTCGCCCAGAATTCGGAAGATATGTTTATACACGTTCAACAGGCAGTGCTTATGAGTTTTTGAGTTATGATGATTTGGCTGATTATAAAATACCTCTTCCCGATATAAAGGTTCAGCAAGCAATAGTTAATATTTACGATAGTTACATTGAGCGAAAGCGGATAGCAGAAGCACTCAAAGAACAACTCAAAATTATATGCCCTGTGTTGATTCGGGGAAGTTTGGAAGAATAAATACAAATCATATGGACGAAATATCTGAAATTCGAGTAAGGAATATCAAAGGTTTTGGAGACACTCCGCAACCCATAAAAGTTAGCATTCTCCCTAATAAAGTGAATTTGCTTGTTGCCCCTAATGGATGGGGTAAGAGTTCTTTAACCGCAGCTTTTGAGTCTTTACGCTCAAATAAAATAGATGTGGAAAAAGAAAACAAATATAAACAAGATGAAACCCTTGACAGTGAACTAACAATAGTTTATAACGGTACCTCTTATACAGCAAACAGTCGCAAGAACGAAATAAATAATCATTTTATATGTAAGGCTATTCATTGTGATCTTTATTCTAAGGCTGTATCCCAAAATTTGGGCGCATATAGTAATACACGAGGATATCTTGACATCAAGGATATTGAAATCAGAAGTATCCCTCCAAAAGTGGTGCTGTATTATAAATATAGTGAAGAAAAAGCAGCTTTTGGAAAAAATGGAAAAATTCTAAATAACCTATCTGCTTTCTTTAAGGATAAAGAAAGGTTATTGCTGTTTTGTGATAAAGACGTAGATAATTCCATTACTAAAATGGGAGGGAAGAAAGTTGGTGCACTAATTGAATCAATTAAGAAAGAGCTAAATGCTATAAATGAAAAAGAAACTGTAGAAAGAATAAAAAGTACAGTAGATACTTCTATTTTTTCAGAAATAAATGTTAACGACGCTTATTCGCATTTGAAAAGGGTGTTTTGTAACGGAAAATCAGATATTGAAGCATTTACAGATATTATTCAGGTTATTGATTTTTTCAATCATAATAAGGCTAACATAAAAGCTTACTTTAAATATGAAGAGTACATATCTTTTAAAACAGAATTAGACAAAAATATTAGTGATTTGAATTCCACATGGAAAGAAATCAAATCAAAAGAAATTGCTGGGAAAACAGTAGAAGACCCTAGGAAATTAGTCGTTGAATTCCCGTACGCAGACGTTGTTTCTAACGGGCAAAGAGATATTCTAACTTTTACGGTGAGATTGCAAGCTTTCAAAGCAAGCTTGAAACCAAAAAAGGCTTATCTTTTGTTGATTGACGAAGTTTTTGATTACCTTGATGACGCCAATGTATTGGCTGCACAATATTATCTTACTCATTTGATTAATTATGCGGAAAAGGTTGGCTCAAGGCTGTTTGTCGGGATTTTCACACATTTAGATCCGAAATATTTCCGAAGTTACACATTTGGGAAAAAGATGCTAAAAGTGTCTTATCTGAAAGATGTGACTGCGCGAGCGAGTAATGAGATGAAAACTTTTATTGCATTTCGACAAGAGTTAAACCACAAGGATGAAGGTGATGAGAAACAGTTATGGAATGAATTGTCAAAACACTGTTTCCATTATAATCCAGTTTTGCCAAATATAAAAGACAAACTCGTTGAAATAAACCAAACAAGAAGTAAAAATAAAGTTAGAGAAAATTGGGGCGAGGGAACTAATTTATTTGAATATTTACTTGATGAGCTTAATAAATACTTATCAGACCAACCTGTTTATGATCCATATGCAATTAGTCTTGCAATACGAATCGCAACAGAAAAAAAAGTATATGACAGCTTTGATAATGAAACAGACAAAAATGAATTTGCTAATATTCGCGACAAAGGGACACGAGACAAAATGGAATTTGCTGAGGGAAAAGGGAAAATGATTCCTGATGCTTTTTATATTCTAAGTTTAATTCATGGTGAATCTGATCATATAGAATATGATGAGAACACGAAACAATTCAAGGAAAAGCCTGTAATATATAAATTAAACAACATTGTTGTTAAACATTTGGTTGAAGAACTTTTTGATTATAAGCCTGGAGTTAGTGTGACTCTAGATAA
>DBYD01000053.1:0-16610 GCA_002309855.1 Bacteroidales bacterium UBA1195 | reverse complement strand
CGCCAGATTGCCGACAAAGTGCGCCTGGTGGGTGCCGACTCCGACTTTGCCACGCTCCACAAGGTGTACGGCTGGATGGTGGATGGCCTTCAGTATGTCACCCAGAAAGGTGAGCCACGAATGATATCCCTCATTGACTTTTCCAAGGTTGACAACCCCGACAAGCCAAACAACAACATTTTCCGCGTGGTCAACCAGTTTACGGTGGACTATATCAACAACGGCGCGCTGAAAAACCGCCGTCCCGATGTGCTGCTTTATGTAAACGGTATGCCCGTCTGCATCATCGAGCTGAAGAACCCAGCCGATGCCAATGCCACGGTTTATGATGCTTGGGAGCAAATCAACATACGGTATTGGAGAGATATTCCACACCTGCTTCATTATTGCCCGTTGGCCTGCATCAGCGATGGCGTGAAGACCCGTTTGGGCACTGTTCGTGCGCCTTATGAGCACTTCTATGCTTGGCGACGCGTGGAGGACGGTGACAAGGTTTCAACCATGCCTTTTGATGAGTTGCAGACCATGGTAAAGGGCGTGTATCGCCCTGAGCGTTTCCTTGAAATCTTCAGGGATTACGTCTATTTCCAAGACAAGAACTTCGACCGCGATGAGAAGGAAATCGTGTGCCGCTATCCGCAATTCTTCGCCACGCGATTGTTGCGCGAGAGTGTCATTAAGTCGGTTAAAAACAAGAGCGGCAAAGGCGGCACCTACTTCGGAGCCACTGGATGCGGAAAGACCTATACAATGGCATTTCTGGCGCGGCAGCTCTCCATGCGTTGTACTGCTGAGATTGGTTCACCTACTATTCTGATGATTGTTGACCGCGAAGACCTGCAAAAACAAGGAGCCAAGTTGTTCACCAAGAGCACGGAATTTTTGGGATTGGGAGAGGTGATGATTGTGCCGACCCGTAAGAAACTTCGTGAGGAGTTGAAGGGGCGCCAAAGTGGTGGCTTCTATATTTGCACCATTCAAAAGTTCTGCGACCGAAAAGAAGATCCGATTGGGCTCATCAACGAACGCAGCAACATTATTTGTTTCAGCGACGAGGCCCATAGGACACAGATTGAAGGCTCGCGCCGCATCCAGTTCAGCGAGGATGCCGACGAAAACATGAAGGCTATGGTGTCGAAGCCCTACGCCAAGGTGCTTCGCGAGGCCTTGCCTAATGCCACCTTTGTGGGCTTTACTGGCACGCCTATTGCCGAGACCTACCAAACCTTCGGCGACGAGATTGACCGCTACACGATGGACCAGGCTGTGGCCGATGAAATCACCGTTTCCATCAAGTATCACCCGCGCATTGCTAAAGTGCTACTCAATCAAGAAAGGGTGAAGGATATTGAGGCATACTACTCGAAGTGCGCCGAAGAAGGCTCCTCCAAAGAGGATGTCTTAAAGAGCAAAAGAGCCATGAGTTCGTTGGAGGTGCTGTTGGGTGAGCCAGATCGACTCGACAAGTTGGCTATCGATATCCACGACCACTATGTTTCGGCGGTGGCTAACGACCCTGAAAGAGTGCAAAAAGCCATGGTGGTGTGTGCCAACCGTAAGATAGCCTATGAATTGTTGACGAAATTCAGGGAGCATTATCCCGAATGGTTTGAGGAGCGGAAGACGCCGGAAGGTGTTGTGGTTTCTCTCGAAGAGTTGAAGAAGCTGAAGGAAATGCCAACCCTAGCCATGGTGGCCAGTGTGGGCAGCAACGACCCAGCGGAGATGTACAACTATCTTGGTGGTGTGAAAAACGACCAACGAAGTGACGAGTTGGACGCTGCTTTCAAGCAGGAACACTCCAACTTCCGCATTGTCATTGTCGTGGATATGTGGATTACAGGCTTCGATGTGGAATGCCTCACCTATATGTACAATGACAAGCCGTTGCAGAAACATTCGTTGATACAAACCATCAGCCGTGTAAACCGCAAATATCCTGGCAAGGAATATGGCTTGATTGTCGATTATATTGGCATTCGCGACTACATGATGGAGGCCATGAAGATATACGGTGGAGGAGGAAATGGAAGCGGCGTCGGTTCGCTGGCGCCCTCGCCAGATGACATCGAGCAGGCCACACTCATATTCCGCGAGCATTTGGAAATCCTTAAGACCATGTTCAAGGACTATGACCTGACGCCATTCCTGAATCCCGATACTGACCCTGCCACCCGTTACACGCTGTTGGCAAAAGCGGCAGAGTATGTCTTTGCTTCCACTGAGATTCTGAACTCGGTGAGCAAAGACGGGAAAAAGACCAAGAAGGTCAGCTTCAAGACCTACTTCCTGCAAGAGGTGAAGCGGATGCGAAAGGCTTACGACCTTTGCCAGCCTTCGGGCGAATTGGGCGAAGCGGAAGAAGCGTTGGCGCAATGCTTCATGGCTATCGCCGGCATGATTTACAAAATGTGCGGCACCGATGCGCCCGACACCGACACCATGAACCGCCGTGTGGCCAAGATGGTGGAGGAGGCCCTGAAATACAACAATGTGGAAAGCATCCTTGAAGAAGGCGACGAGATGGACATCTTCGGACCTGAGTTTACCGAACGTCTTTCGGACATCAAGATGCCTGCGTCAAAGTTGGAGATGCTCGTGAAGTTGTTGCGCAAGCAGATTACCGAATACAGCAAAACTAACCAGCTTGCTTCCAAGAGATTCCAAGAATTACTTGAAGCCACCATCACCCAGTACCATGAAAGGAGGAAATTCCTTTCCGAACAAGAAGCGGGTACCGCGCAGGAAGAGACCTCAGAGAGTATCATCAGGAAGGCAACGGAGCAGGCACTTGGCATCCTTAACGAGATGCAGGCGGATCGAGAGAGCTTCCGCAAATTGGACCTCACCTTCGAGGAGAAGGCCTTCTACGACATCCTCATCCATTTGCGTGATAAGAACAACTTCGTCTATGGCGAAGACAAGACCGTTGATGGAATCGTGGTGAACGAGAAATGCAAGAGTCTTGCTAGAAAGATCAAGGAAATCATCGATACCAAGTCAACCTTCGCCGACTGGCTCAACAACCAAAATGTCCGCAACCAACTGAAACAAGACATCAAGATATGCCTTGTGAAGAACGGTTATCCGCCACAATACACGCCCGAGGTCTTCCGCGAGGTGATGGAGCAGGTGGAGAACTTCAAGGAGAATGAAGAGTGAACGAGTACTAATAAAAACGGTTGAGATGTTACACTCATTATTACCGATTAAGTTAACCCAAGACGATCCTTCGCACAAGACGGTTGAAGAGTTAGCCGAGGTGTTGGATCATGCCATTAAAAACAAAGACATACGCAATGTTGCGCTCACAGGCCCCTTCGGTTCTGGTAAAAGTTCCATCATTCAGACTCTGATGGAAGAACATAATGAGTTCAATTATCTTCCATTGTCATTAGCAACGTTGCAAGCTGATAGTGAAGGAGAATCGGAAAAAGGTAATAGGACTCTTGGAAATGAAGAAAAAGAAAAACGTACAGAAGCACTTAATCGAAAAATAGAGTATAGTATTCTCCAACAACTCATTTATAAAGAAAAGAGTGATGCCGTACCAAACTCAAGATTTAGGAGAATCATTCATATAGAAAAGAAGCATTTGATTCGATATTCATTAGGGATTGTAGGTTTCATCATAGCATTTCTTATTGTTTTCGAACCTTCTTTCGCAAAAGTTGAAACATTATATGAATTTTTTGATTTTGGGAAATGTAACATTGTATTTGATTTGTTTTCTGCAATCTACCTTTGTTTCTGTGTGTTTTGGGTATTTTGGTACATAATTAAATCTTACGCGAATTCTAAGCTCAACAAATTGAATTTGAAAGATGGTAATATTGAAATTAAAGAAGAGAATTCTATTTTCAACAAACATCTTGACGAGATTCTGTATTTCTTTCAAGTGACAGAATATAATGTTGTCGTAATTGAAGATTTGGACAGATTTGAGACTGAAAGTATCTATTTGAAGCTACGCGAATTAAATCAACTGATAAACGAATCAAAGATTGTTGATCGTCATATCGTTTTCCTGTATGCAATTAAAGATGATGTATTTGAGAATGAAGATAGGACTAAGTTCTTTGATTATATAACAACTGTAATACCCGTTATCAATCCTTCCAATTCTAAAGCAAAACTGAAGGCCGCATTAATGGAAAGAGGATTTGGTGAAAACGAGATTCCAGACAATGACTTGTCTGAAATGGCCTTCTTTATTCAGGATATGAGGATTCTGACCAATATAGCCAATGAATATACCCAATACCGTCAAAAGCTATATGATCCGAACAAAAAGAATCTTAACTTGACCAAGTTGTTGGCAATGATAGTCTATAAGAATTACTTTCCAAAAGATTTTGCCAGGCTGCATAGAAGGGAGGGACTTGTATATCAGTGCTTAAGCAAGAAGCAGCCATTCATTGCTGAAGCGTTGAAAGTCCTTGACGAAAAGAAAAAAGAACTTGAAGAGACTATGAAATTGCAAGAAGCAAACAATCATTTGAAAGAGAATGATTTAAGGTTACTATTCTTGTATGAGGTGTCAAACGAGTTAAATCCTTCTTTGAAATATATTCGAATAAACAATTCACAATACTCGTTAAAACAAATCTCTGAAAATGTCAATTTGTTTAACCAATTAAAATGTCTAGATAAAGTCACCTATTATTATAACAGTTATGGTAGAGACGTGAGTGATTCGAAGACTATTGACTTCGCCAAAATTGCCAAGAGAATGCAATTCGAGGAACGTATGATGTTGATAACAGACTCCTCAAAAGTTATAAGCGCCCAAAAAGCAGAACTTGAAAATGAGAAACTGAAGATACAATCGTTAAAACTCAATCAACTTATTAAAAAATTCAATTTAGGAGAAACGGGGCTTTATAAGGACATAGGGGTTGAACCATTAATGGATGTCTTTATTCGACTTGGCTATATTGATGAAGACTATTACGATTATATATCGTTTTTCTACCCTGGTATGGTTTCCTTGGCTGATAGAGATTTGCTATTATCCATAAAACAGCAAATAAAGCAAGACTATACCAATCACATTGACAAGATAGACAATTTTGTAAAAGAGCTAAAGGACTATATGTTTGAGCATGATGCTATTCTAAACAATGAATTGTTGGATTTTTTGGCTCGAAAAACAAACAACGTACAGAGAAAAAAAATGTTTGTTCAAATAATGAGAAGATTGGAGAAAGAAGATGCATCGTTAGATTTTCTATCGCAATATTATCAATTTGGTAAACAACAAAAAGAAGTGTTTTCTCATTTTATTGAATGGGATGAAAACCTTTCATGGCAAATGATAGAAGGCCATACAAAAAATGATGAAAAACAGTTACTGCGAGAGGCTTGGTTTAAATTCAGCAAAGAGGTAACTTCTATCCAAAAACAATGGCTCAATAACAATTATTCATTCATATCAACAAGGGTGGAGAACATTGGTCTTCCAAAATGTAAGAATCTGATAAGGGATTGTCTATTCACAAAACTTGACAATAGCAACGAAAAACTTCTTACAGAAGCAATAAACCAATGCTGTTATAAAATCAACAAAGAGAACCTATGCGTTATAGCGAACTGCCTTAATAAAAACAGCGTAGTTGACCCTAACAATTTGAACCTGACACGAATTACTGACACGAATCATACGGCATTTATAAAACGTATTAAAGACACTTTCTCGGCTGCGTTCACTTGTTTTTCTTCATCCTGTAAAGATGAATCAGCCGAGAACAATCTTTATATATTGAATTCAAAGGATATATCTTCGGAACAGAAAATTCCGTATTTGAATGATCAACAAAACACAATTGCGGACTTCACTGGCATCGATGAAGCGTGTTGGGAAATCGCTATAAAATCCAAGATTGTCGCTCCAACATGGGAAAATGTTGATACCTATTTCAAGAAAAACAATAGTGTTACAGAAGAACTGTTCAAATACATCAAACATTATCATTCAGAATTGGAAGTTCCGTGTACAGATGACATAGGATCGAAAGAAACTCTCTTTGAAGAATTGTTAGGAACGAACAATTTAGATATTGATGTTTATCGCTCTATCTGCAAGGCTTTCGACAATGTGTTTGATGGGTATGATGAACTCAGCCAATTAAAAGCAGAACAATTAGGTATTCTTCTTAACAACAATAAAATTGCTTTTTCAGAGGAGAACACCAAGATTTTACAAAACACATCGTTTTACCCAGAATATTTAATACACTATCACAAAGAGTTCATAGGCAATTTGGATAAATCCTACAACATAGATGTTAATTGTGCCAGTCATCTATTATATTCAGAAAAATTGTCCGTGCAAGAGAAACGAGAAATCATCACTATATTGCCGTCAAATGTATTTACGGGGTCACCAACTCTTTCAGACAAAGTGATACAGGTGTTATTGACATCAAAAGACATTTCCATTGGACAAGACAAACTTAACGATTTGTTGAAAACTGCCAAGAAGAATGAATATAAAGTATACTTGGTTGTTCAAATGCTTTCAACTTATTCATATAACAATGAAAACATATCGTCACTTCTTTCACTCTTAGGCGGGGTTTATGTCGATATCGCAGAAAGGAAGAAACGACCTGTCGTCGATAACAATGATTGGAATAGAACGTTGTTGTCGAAATTAGCAGAAATAGGTTTTATTTCTTCGACAACAGATGAAAAAGATGGGATTAGTAGAGTGAATCCTAAGAAAGTTTAACCAATTCCGACAATTACCGTGAACTCGTTCAGAATATCGCCCGCAACATTTCCGACCCCCGCCTCATGCGCGACCGCGTGGTGCGCAAGGAGCGGTGCCAGCCGTTGAGCCAGCTAGTTTAAAACTTTAATGTATTTTTGCATCTCAAAATAATCCCTCAATCTTATGAAAAAACACATCACCCTCCTCATCGCCTGCCTCGTGTTCGCAGGCAACCTCTTCGCCCAGCAGCATCTCTCCTTCAAAGGGGTGCCCATCAACGGTACGTTGCAGGAATACACCAACGCCATGGTGAAAGCCGGCTTCGACTGCGAGGGAAGTCAAGGCGGCGTGTCAATACTGTCAGGTGACTTCGCTGGCTACAAAGGGTGTTCAGTTCGTGTGTCCACTCTGAAAAACTGCGATGTGGTTAGTTTTATTACAGTAACATTTCGCGGTAGCATGGTTTGGTCTTCAGTATTGAATGACTATAATACACTTAAAGCAATGTTGACTGAGAAGTATGGAAAACCATCAGACACGAAGGAAAACCTACCAGCTGTTGCGAATCCTGATTATGACAATTTTATAGTTATGCGAGAACTTGGGGAAGGCAAATATTCGTGGTGCTCCATTTTTTCTTCAGAATTAGGTGATATTGTACTGTCTATTGTAAATCATGATGGTATGTCTGTCCGCCTTGCATATCACGACAAGGCCAACTCGGAGAAGGTGCGCAACGCCGCCATGGACGACCTGTAAGAAAATCTCAGATTCAAACTGAAATTACACTCATTCACAAGGCAAACACATTACAATATTACCGGTGTGCCTGTCCCGTACTTTTGCGGCGGGCGCATTCACCACTTCGGCACCATCAACACCTGCACTGTGAATACAACGTGTGACAATGCCTTCCGGCTACAGGCGGAAATTGTATAGAAGTATGCTCTTGCAAAAATAATTTCACATATATGTTAAACATATTGAAATAAATGTTACTTTTGCACCGTAAAAAAATTAGTGCAATGAAAGAAGCAAAGCTGAAAATTTATTCTTCTGTGCTTCAGGAAGCGCACGATTCCATCACCCCTTTGGAACGCGCATCTTTTGACTTGAACTTCAGCATTTCTGAAAAAATATATCAGATTTTGCAGGAAAAGGGGATGACAAAACGCGACTTGGTCCGGCTTACGGGGAAAAAAGAATCAGAAGTGTCCAGATGGTTCTCCTTCGGGCACAACTTCACCTGCAAAACTCTTGCAATGATTCAGTTGGCCTTAGGCACTCCAATAATAAAAATTGTACAATAGCACTGCACCCGCCTCCGCGACTCGCTGTTGCCGATGCTGATGAACGGTCAAGTAACGATAGAATAAGTATGTCCTGCATTCTGTATAAATATTTGGACATCACGGGAGCAAAGTGCATGATTGGGAACCAAGATCTCCAATTCACCAATGCTTCCCAATTGAACGACCCTTTCGATTGTCATCCCAAATTGATAGACTACTCGAATGTGCCTGATTCTATAGCAAAGGATGCAATACATAAAGAATGGGAACAGGAGGTGTTTGAAAACAAAGCCCTCAATCTGCGCAACGACACATGGCTATGCAGTTTGTCGAAGGTTAATGATTCTTTGCTGATGTGGAGCCATTATTGCTACAATCACAAAGGCGTTTGCATCGGTCTTGATATAGACAACGTGATGAAATCCGTTCCACCTATGTTTGGTTCCATTTATCTTGAACCGTTTATTTTAGAGGTTCAATATCAGGATATAATCGAACGTCCCAACGCTTATCATAGCGCAAAAGACTTGTTCAGTTATCAATGGCGCACAAAAGCAAAGGCATTGGAATATGAACAGGAGGTCAGATTGGTGATGCCCAAACCGGGCCCTATGTATGCGGCCTTAACACAGGAACAAGCCGAACATCCTAAAAAAGAGTGGGATTCACGTGAGATACACCATTATATGCCGCTGAAAGGCGAATGTTTTGAATCTATCTATTTTGGAGTCAACACAGACCCGAAAGAGAAGAAAAAAATCATCCAATATGCCCGCACGAAGCTGAATCCAAAAATCAAACTTTACCAAATGCGAGTGGATGACAATGCCTTCCGGCTACAGGCGGAAGAGATATAATGTATGGGTAAAAAAAAAATGAAAAAAAGTTACCATCATATGGTAATTTTTTGTACTTTTGCACACTCAAAAATTATCACTCTATGATTGTTGATTTTGCGGATAATGACCTAAAAGAACTGATTGAATATGGTAAAAATAATAAATACAAGAAAATATCTAAAGATAAAAGCTTCTGCTCGGCATTAGTTTCGGTTTATAAACTTTTGGTTACGGTAGAAAACACAATTGATTTGAAGCAATTTAGTTTTTTGCATTATGAAAAGCTCAAATTTGACCGATCTGGGCAAAGTTCCGTGCGAATACATAACGGACGTGTGGAACGATTGATTTTTGAAGAATTTGACGAAGGCATTAAAATAGTATTATTGGAATTAAACGAGGTGCATTATGGAAGAAAAAAGTAAATTAGTTCCCTTCATGGCAGTTGCTCCTGGAGCAACCATTAGAGCTGAACTTGAGGCACGCGGAATCAAGCAAAAGGACTTCGCTAAAGCCATAGGCATGCAGGCTACCCATTTGAGCGAACTTATAAAGGGCAAGCGTGCCATTTCCCCGAAAGTTGCTGAGGATTTAGAACGAGAGCTCGGCATCAATGCGAAATTCTGGATGAAGTTGCAAGCCGAATACGAGTATGACTGTGAAGTCATAAAAAAGCGCAGCATTGAGGAACAAAAAGCTCAACTCTTGCTCAATGAGTATAATGAAATGCTTGACATTAATTTGATCTTCAAACGAATTGGTGTTGCCTTTTCATCGTGTGTAGAAAAATTGAATTTTGTTGTCCATCAATTGCTTTTGCCCAAACCTGCCGAGTTGAAATATAATTTGGGCAAATTCCGCAAATCTGAAAAATCCGGCACAGATCAGCGGGCTATATTCACTTGGGAAGTCCTTGCCCAATATGCCGCACGCCAACAACAAATCAATCAGTCATATAATTCTGAAAACGATGATTATATAAAACAATTGGCAGATGTCTTCAATAAAAATGAAGATGTCATAGAAAGCACCCGGAAAATATTGTCAGACAATGGAATTCGATTTTGTATTGTGGAGAAAGTCGATAAGGCGAGTATCGATGGTTATTCATTCTTAGATGAGGATGGAACGCCTTCCATTGTGGTAACCAAGCGATACGACAGAATCGACAATTTCGCATTCGCTGTGATGCATGAAATCGGTCATTTGAAGCTCCATGTTTCAGAAACCGAAAAGAGATTCATCAATCTGATGGAGGACACAAAAGAAGAACAAGAAGCCAACACGTTTGCTTGCAACCACCTTATTCCTGAAAAATTGTGGAAATCCACAACCATTCCTCAAGTACAACTCAACAAACCCTGGCTGATAGAAAAAAAATATAGCCAGTGGGCAGAAGAGAACAATTTGCACAAATGGATAGTTCTGGGTCGCATTTCCCACGAAACAGGAATGTACAAATTCAAAAACGACGAATCTCGGAAAATACACTGATATCATAACTCAAAAGAACAACATATAGAAAAAACCGAGGCGTTGATTGATGCCTCCAAACTGGGTGAGAAAATCAAAATCGACAACAATCAAAAGACTGTGTTGCGCGACTTTGAGATAGAGCAAATCATCAACATCTTCAAAAAACAGGATGAGGTGGACGACTTTTCAAAGGTGGTCACTTTTGACGATATTAAGCAGAAGAAATACTCCCTTTCCGCCGGACAGTACTTTGACATCAAAATCGAATACGTTGACATCACTTCTGAAGAATTCAACACCCGCATGGCGGAGCATAAGAAGAAACTGTCTGACATGTTCTCGGAAAGCCATAACTTGGAGAAGGAGATTATGGAGCAGTTGGGAAAGTTGAAATTCAACGACAAGAAGATATCATAACCTGCTGCTCATTGTCTGCGGCAGTGCCACAACCTGGATGCTCGACAACCTGATCAACCTGCGGTTCCGTCGGCAAAGGCATTGTATGTGACATTTTCCGGATTCCATTTGTCTTTGGGTGCCTCGTTTCCATCGGGGTAACCAATTGGAATCACACAAAATGGCACAATGTTCTGCGGAAGGTGAAGCACTTCGGAGGTCACCTCCATGCGGTCGGCATAGGGGTGGTTGGCCGTCCATACGGCTCCCAGTCCCATTGCGTGGGCGGCCAGCAGGATGTTTTCGGCAGCCGCGGCGCAGTCCTGAATCCACATGTCCAAACCGCCTGCCTTGTCCATATTGCCGCACACCACAATGGCCAGGGGTGCCCCGGCCAGCATGGAGGCATGGGAATTTCCGTCGGCCAGTGCCTGCAGCAAAGTCTTGTCGGTGACGGCAATGAAATGCCAGGGTTGCAGGTTCCGTGCCGAAGGTGCGGCCATTCCGGCCCGCAGCAGCTTTTCAATGGTTGCACTGTCTATGGCTTTGTCCTGATAGCTGCGCACGGAAACACGTGTCGCGATGGTGTTCAGGACAGCTTCACTTCCGGCGGCATCGTGCCTGCCGCCACAACTGATGTTCATCATGGTTATCAAGGCAATTGCGTTAACGAGTAAAAATCTGTTCTTCAACATGGTTTCTTTTGTTTAGATAATTTTGCCATATATAACGCGGAACATGGGATAAAATTGCAGGGCGGAAAGATATTAATTTCGAGAAAAAAAGGCGACTTACCGGGAAGAAGCGGTTTTTTTTCATCCCGCCGCGCAATAATTCACAGCACCCCCGCAAAGCGGAACATTTCGCGGTAGGCCTCCGCCTTCTTCTCCAAGGGCAGGGGATAGGCGCGGGAGGAGGAGGGCAGCCGGTAGAGGTGCAGTCCGTCGGGGATGCCTTCTGCCGGTGGAATGGCGGTGTGTCCGCCAACCGGAGGCATTTCATTTATATTCAGCTGTCCGCAGAGGGTGCGGGCCGCCTTTTCGCCGGTGACGGCCACGACGCGGCATTGCGGGATCTGCCGTAGCAGTGCGGCGATGTCCGTTGGTTCCACAATCTCCAGAAAATTGTCCGAGGCGTTCTCCTTCAGTCTGCGCACGGCGGTGGCGGTGTCGAAATAGCCGATGCCCATTCTCTTCAGGAAATCCACAATCTCCGACAGCCGGAAGGTTTTGTTCTCTGTATCTACAAAATGGTTCTTGTCACCAAAGAAAACCAGCCCTTCGATGCGCCAGTGGTCATTGATGAAGTTTGGGTAGAAGAAATCCATGCACCAGCGGTTGCGCGGCGGCGGAAAACTGCCGAGGAACAATACCCTGGCATTCGCCGGCAGGAACGGTTGCAGCGGGTGGCGTTCAACGGTCATTTCCATCCGAATTCCTCTTTGAAATCGTTGAAACAGGCATTGCAAATCCAATGGTAGTTGTCAGCTGTCGCATATCCGTCCTTCAATCCGTCGCCTGTCTCTGAAAATTTTTCCCCGCAGAATTCGCAATGGTCATGATCCCATTCCTTCCCTTGGGAATGATAAGACTTGTGGAATAGCGTAATCCCTTTCAGGTACGTCTCCTGACCTTGTCTGCGCCAGTCATCCGGTTCGGGTTGTTTTGCCATTGTTTGCCGTTTTTTACAGTCTGTCATACGATGTTTTTTCTTGTTGCAAAAATAGACAAAATATGAAAATCAATAAAAAAACATCTTCTTGTGCCGGTCACTGATGATCTTCGATGCGCGAACCATTTCAAGTACATCAGCCACATGCTCTTCTTTCATCTTGCCAATAATTGAGGTGGTGCCTTCCTTTATTCCCTTAGAAATATCCGCCAACCTGCGTTCAATGACATTTGACGCACACAAAAACGAGTCGTATTTCAGGAACTCGTAGTCACGATGCATTATGGGATATTGAAGGTTCAATTGTTCCTGTTTGTTGAATATGGCGGGATGGATGTTAGAGTTGATAAAGAAAAAACCGCATATTTTCTCTTCGTTCACACCCATCACTACGAAAAACTTGCGATGGTCAATGCCGTTGAACTCTGACAACAGAATGTCACCACGCCCAATGCAACCTTCTATAAGCGAAACGGGAATGTCCATTACAGCACAGCCTCCTCAGCCTGCAGTTGCTCCTCAATGTACTTTATGTATTCATCCGAGTCGCCCATCTCGGTCAGGCGGTCGCGGACGCTGATAACACTGTTTTGTGCGGTGTGCGACCATGCATAGCCGTGCGATGCGTCGGAAACCTCGCTGAAACCCTTGTTTTTCAGCTTAAAAATATATTTATCAAGTATTTCAATATCACTCTCCGATAGGTACGACATGTCGGGTGACGCAACGGCCTCAATATCTCTTTTGTTAACAAAATGAAAGCAGTTATTGCGCACGTCATCGACTTGCGAGGCAAAAAAACTGTCGCCACGAACGGCTTTGAAAAGGTCGTAGATGCAGGTGGGGACGGGGCCGAAATCCATGCGCACATAGGTGTCACCTGTGATGGAACGGCCGTATTCCGACAGGTGTTCGTTGTCGGCAAAATAAAGTATCTTGTGGCACTTGTGAATATCACACTTGCCGCCCATCTGCTTGAGTATGTATAAAATAGCCTGAATGGCAATATCTTGTTTAAACAACTTGGCCTCTTTCATGATTATCTATTTTTTCAATTTGCAAATATCCATAAAAAAACAACACAAATTTGTCCATCATAAAAAAATAATTCACACTCCGTTCGAAAGGCAATCAGTACTCCAATGCTCACAATGGAATCAAATAGAGACTATGCCGATATTTGTTTCATTTATCGTCACGCTGTCTGTAGGATATTATGTCTCCCCGATCTTACAACCGTATTTTCGCAATTCCAATCTTCACCCGTTCAATGGTTTCCGGCACGCCCAACAGGTCGATGATGGTGAAGATGTCGGGGCCTTTGGTCTCGCCTACAAGGCAGAGGCGCAGGGCGTTCATTATCTTGCCCATGTTGCATTCGTGGTCGGCGACGTATTGCATGATCCGGTCGTGAGCCTGCTGTTTGTCCCAAGGTTGGATCTCCTGCAGGATTTGGCAGAAGGCGGTGAGGTGTTCCGGCGTTTCCGGCTGCCACCGTTTGGCGATTGCCTTTGGATCGTAGCTTTCCGGACGTTGGAAAAAGAAGGCGCTGTCACGCCAGAGGTCGGGGACGAAGCTGGCACGCTCCTTCATCAGGCTGACCACCGCGTCGCGGTAGCTGTCGTTGCAATGGATGCCTTTCTCCTCCAGTATTTTGCCGAAAGCCTGACTTATTTCGGCCTCGGGACGCATCTGCAAATATTTATGATTAAACCATTTGGCTTTTTCAAAATCGAATTTGGCCCCCGATTTGCTGACCCGTTCCAGCGAAAATGCCTGAACCAGCTCCTCCATGGTGAAGATTTCCTGTTCGGTTCCCGGGTTCCAGCCCAGAAGCGCAAGGAAGTTGAGGACCGCTTCGGGGTAATAGCCCTGCTCGCGGTAGCCCATGGAGATTTCGCCCGATTTCGGGTCGTGCCATTCTAATGGGAAAACGGGGAATCCCAGCCTGTCGCCGTCGCGCTTGCTCAGCTTGCCGTTGCCCTCCGGCTTGAGCAGCAGTGGCAGGTGTGCGAAACGTGGCATGGTTTCCTCCCATCCCAGATAGCGGTACAGCAGCACATGTAGCGGGGCGGATGGAAGCCATTCGCTGCCACGGATCACATGGCTGATGCGCATCAGGTGGTCGTCAACGATGTTGGCCAGGTGATAGGTGGGCAGCTGGTCGGCCGATTTCCACAGCACCTTGTCGTCCAGGATGGAGCTGTTGATGATCACGTCGCCGCAGACCATGTCGTGCACGGTAATGTCCTCGCCCGGCTCGATACGGATGCGGACCACGTATTGCTCGCCCGCCTCCATGCGCCGTTTCACCTCATCTGCAGGAAGCGTCAGACTGTTCCTCATCTGCATCCGCGTATGGGAGTCATATTGGAAATTTTTGATTTCCTGCCGTTTTGCTTCTATTTCTGCCGGGGTGTCAAAGGCAATGTAGGCGTGGCCGTTCTCTAGCAGAAAGTCGGCGTATTGCTTGTAAATTGGCTTGCGCTCCGACTGGCGGTAGGAGATGCCTTCGCTGTTGGGAATATGCACCCCCTCGTCAAATTTGATGCCCAACCATTGGAAGGCTTCGATGATGTATTCCTCCGCGCCCGGCACAAAACGGGTGCTGTCGGTGTCCTCAATCCGTAAAATCAGTTTGCCGTTGTGCTGCTTGGCAAACAGGTAGTTGTACAATGCGGTGCGCACACCGCCGATATGCAACGGCCCCGTCGGGCTGGGGGCGAATCTGACTCTGATTTCGTTCATTGATAGTTGAAAGTTGAAAGTTGATAGTTTAGAGTTAATAGTTTAGAGTTTGCGTAATAAGAAGTCTGTCAGTTTGGTGTAGAGGTGGTAGCGGGTGTTGCCGCCGTAGATCGAATGGTTCTTGTTAGGGTAGAAGAAGCATTCGTACTGCTTTCCGGCGGCGTTCAGCGCGGTGACCAAATCCATCGAGTTCTGGAAATGCACGTTGTCATCGGCGGTGCCGTGGATGAGCAGGTAGTTTCCCTGCATCTTGTCCGCCCAGGTGATGGGGGAGTTGTCATCGTAACCGGAGGGGTTCTCCTGCGGGGTCTGCAGAAAGCGTTCAGTGTAGATGTTGTCGTAATACCTCCAGGTGGTGACCGGCGCCACTGCCATGGCCATCCTGAAGGTGCCTTCACCTTTGAAGAGGCTCAGCGAGGAGAGGTATCCGCCGAAGCTCCATCCCCAAATTCCCACACGGTCCGGGTCGATGTAGGGGAGGGTCTTGAAATATTTGGCGGCGGCAATCTGGTCGTCCGACTCATATTTGCCCATCTGCTTGTAGATGATTTTCTTGAAGTTGTCGCCACGACCGGCGGTGCCACGGTTGTCCACACAGACAACGATATAGCCCTTCTGCGCCAGCATCTGGTACCATGCAAAATCAAGGCTGCGGGCGAAGGAGTTGGAGACCTCCTGCGAGCCGGGTCCGCCATAGACGTACATCAGCAGGGGATACTTTTTGTTCGGGTCGAAATTGTTGGGTTTCAGCATCCATCCGTTGAGCGTGACATCTGCCAACGGAACCTGGATGATTTCCCGTTTTGAGAACTTGTATTCCTCCATCCTCTCCTTATATACGTGGTTGTCCTCCATCACGTTCAGCTGTTTTCCGTCTGCCTTGTGCAGCGTATAGACCGGCGGAGTGTTGAGGTCGGACCAGACATTGCGGTAGTAGGTGGCGTTGCCGTTGAAGGTGGGGGTGTTCCAGCCGTTGCCGCTGGTGAGCAGTTTTTTGCCTTTCCCGTTGAAATTGATGCGGTAAAGGTCGCGGTTGAGCGTGCCGGATTCATTGGAGAGGTAGTATATCCATTGGTTCTTCTCATCCACCGCGCAGACGGAGGCCACCTCCCATTCGCCGGAAGTGATTGCGGAGAGACCCTGCTTGTCCATGTCCACCATATAGAGATGGTTGAAGCCGTTGCGCTCCGAAGTTACAATCATCCGTTTGTTATCCTTGAGGAAATAATATTCGTCCGTAATGTCCAACCAGCGGTCGTTCACATCGGTATATACTTTGCGTATCTGCCCGTTCACGGTGTTGTAGCTGTGGAACACCACTTCGTTCTGGTGGCGGTTCATCTTCAGAATCACCAAATCCTTGGCGTTGGGCAGCCAGTAGAGGCGCGGAATGTAGCAGTCGCTGTTGTCGCCCATGTCGATGGTTTTCAGCGTTTGCGCCTGCACGTCATACAGATGCACGGTCACAAGGGA
>DBYD01000038.1 GCA_002309855.1 Bacteroidales bacterium UBA1195 | reverse complement strand
GGAAGAGCAGAAGGTATGCAGGAGGGACTCGCGAAAGGCCGCACCGAAGGACTGCAGGAGGGAATGGAGAAGGGTCGCACCGAAGGCCTGCAGGAGGGAGTGGAGAAAGGCCGCGCGGAAGAGCGCATCGCGATTGCCGCAAAAATGAAACAGCTGGGGATTCCGGCGGAGCAGATTGCACAATCCACGGGGATTCCGGTGGAGGAAATCAAAGGGATGTGAAAAACAACAGGGCCGCGCCGTGAGGCGCCGAGCCCTGTCTACTTAACTAAACTCTCAAAATTCAACCACCACCTTCCTTACCGCACTGCCGTTGGCGGTATGCACTTTCATCAGGTAGAGGCCGCGGTGTAGGCCGGAGAGCGGAATCTGCGCTTCGCTGCCGCAGGATTCCATCTGCCTAACCCGCTGCCCGGCGGTGTTGAAGAGCGCAATGGACTGCATCGGCTCTTCGCATGTCACGTTGAGCTGCTCCGAAGCTGGGTTGGGGAAGACTTCACATCCAGCCACATTCCCTGTGACATCCGCCACCCCAACTCCTGATGCTGTTATACGAAAAGTACATGTGTCAGCACTGGCGAAAAACACTGTGTCAGAATAAATTCCATCAACGGAGGTGTAACTGATACCTGTGATGATTTTCCAATAACTGATTTGCTTCCATGTGCTTTCACCCACAGCGTAACGGATATCGGAAAAACGGAACACCATGGTGCCGAAGCAGGTTGTATCTCCTGGTAAAAGGTCATTCACAAACGGATATGAATTGGATTCATTATAGTCAGGTTCGGTAAGCAGTTCTCCACTTGCCGAGTAGGGATGAAAAATCATGACCTGCATGAACTTGTCCGTACCCTTGAATGTGTCATTGCTTGTGTTTACGATATACATTTGTGTGACAAGTATTGAAACGGAGTCCGGATTGATCACCGCGCCGTCCAAATTGCCAATAGAATTAAATTTGGAGTCGATAAACACACCGTATTCCGTGCGGACCGTTTTCAGTTTCACCGCATCCTGCGCAAATATATTTGGAAAAATAAAACTTACGACAAAAAGTGAAACAATGCTTTTAAATTGTCTCATGCCTCTAATCCTCCTCTTCTTCTATATCACGAACATATGTGAAATTGATAGATAAACTATTCAGGTATTCAAAAGCACTATTTAGTAGTTGGATAACATAGTTAAATGTAACATAATCGTTGGTAGCACTAACGGTTTTGGTTACTGTTGATACAATTATATTACCGTTAGCTATTTGACCCAAGGTGGTTTCATCTATTACTGCACTTAGACTTACTAAAGGATTATATGATATGTTCATATTATTCGCTACTATTGCTTGAATATCTGTCTGTGAGGCTGCATTCATAATATCCTCAATAGTATTTCTCACATAATTACCTAAATAAGTTGAATTCGTGTTTGGTGCAATGCTTTCAAATAGTGCTGTATCATACGGCGGACGGTAAAAAGGATCGCCATTGGGCCAATACCCATGAGGACACACTTCATTTTCATTATCATAGTAAAAAAAGTAACCTCCAAACTCCTCAAATAATTCAGGATAATCCTCAACACTATACACATGACCATTATATATAAAATAGTCCACGCGCATGTATGAAAGCAAAGGATTTAAAGACTGGTCATTATCAGATGAAATGTCTTCCTTTTGACATGACATAAAGTTAAAACTTAGCATTATCATTGCTATTAACACACTATATTTCTTAAGGTTTTTCATATGTGTTTAATTTTAAATTATTCCTGGCATTTTCAAACAGGTATGCCAATAAAAAACACCTGGGAAACACTGGACGGTTGTTTCTACCGTTCTGCTTGAACCACCTCCAAGTTTCCACAAAGGTGGCGGGAACCATGTTTGCGCTTTTACAAGTCCGCCGCTTGTCACCCCCACCCGCCCGGTTCCTTTTAAGGCAGGGGCAGCGTCAGCCGACAGGCGGGTCAAAGAGGAAAAATTGTTTTTTGTTCATATACATACCCTTTCTATTTTACAACACGTCCGTCACCACTTCCGTCTCGTTGGTGATGGTAAGTCCGGACTGGAAGTTCGCGGTCATCACAACCTCCTCAATGTCGCCATCCAGCTCTGCGGGAATTTCCCCGGGATAGGTTCTTGAGGATACAATGTGCAGTTCATCAACCTCTATGGAGGAATTTGACAGTTCCGGAGTGATGGAGGCATGGGTGTTCATCAGCGGAACCACGGTGCCGTTCAACCCGACCGACTTGGTCGTTTTAACCTTGGTTTGCACGACATTCCCCTGGTTGTCTCTGGTTACCTCAACAGTTTTCTTGTGACTGCTGCCGGCAATTATAATGCCCGCTACAACAATGGCTGCAATTACAATCCAATTGCTGTACGGATCATTAGGTTCGTTGATAAAGTTCTGGCAAAGTACAATATCACCATTCTTTTTCCCCACCACCTGGATGTTCTCACCCTCCAGGCGGCTGTTCACCGCCAAGTAGGCATAGGTTCCGCTGCTTTCCGGACAGAGCGCCCACTGGGCGACCGATTTCATGCGGTCCAGCCCGTCACGCATGTTCAACGTGACACCCATCACCTCACCCTGACCCAAAGTGTGAGACAGAAAATCCACTTTCAGTCCGGACACCCCGGCAGTGTCAATGATTACGCCATCCGCAGGATGGGAAAGATTGTTAATCACCAGTTGGTTGTTCACCAACACTAAATTTGCATCTCTTTTGGCGAAATGCTCGCGGTTGTTAAAAATTACACTTGACATGTCAATAAAAATTTAGTTGCAACTATTAATTCTGATTCCTATATGTTCTCAATTCATTGATTGTTCCTTTAATAATTCGAAGGTTACTTCTGTATATATAAATGCTTACCAGCACATCGGACAGAACACCTGTCAGCAGTATTGCCCATGAAAAGGTGCCGCCGAACACTTCAGAATAAAAGTTCACAGAATTCCAAATCCATTCAATGGCTGGTACCAGAAAAAAAACGGACATGGGAGCCACCACCACCAAGGCTGCCAATATCTCAATCTTCTCAAACAGCCGGAGTCTGGCGCAGTTCTTCAGCATGTCGGGAATGGAGGAGGTTATCGGGTCAATCAAAGTAATGAGCCGGATGGCGCAAACGCTGTCCGCCACGCACAGCAGCATCAGCAACAGTGTAATAATGTAGGCGACAGGCATCTCCATCCCCTTGCTGAAATGGAACAGCAACCATGCGAACAGCACTACGGCAGCTATCAGGCAGGCCACCTCCCTGCGGAGCAGCTTCCGGAAGGGCCGATGCCCCCCATGTTTCAACGCCCTGCCTATTCCGCTTTCCATGTCCGGCAGAGATTCCACCGCCTTTTTCTGCGCATCCCAAGCCCTGAAATAGGGCTCCATATCCAAATCTTTTTCCAAATTGTTCACTTGTTGTCTTTCAATCGTTGTCTTTTAAATATATTAATTTCTTTTTTATTCGTCCAATCATGGTGGAGACGTTGGTTTCCGTAAGGGCAAGCCTGCGGGCGATTTCCGCCTGCGGGATGCGGTCAAGATACATCTCCATAACTATTTTTTCCTTTGAATCCAGTTGCTCCACCAACTCATACAGCTCGTCAAGCAGAAGGTTATTCTCCTTTTCCACCAGGTTCTCCACCATCTCCTGTGTGAATGGAATCGTTGTAAGAGCCTTTTTTTCATCCCTTTCAAATGATACGGCGGTATTGGCTGCAATCCGGTACACCCATGCCTCCTCGGCACCCTTCTCCCTAATCTGGCCAACCGATTCCCACAGATTGCATATAATATCGTTGTACAGCGCATTCATATGGTAAATGTCGTCCGGAAAGATGTTCCTGCATACATTATAAAGAATGGTCCGGTGCCTTCTGACCAAAAGCTCCAGCTCCATCTCCTCCTCAGGAGTAAGTTCCGTTTTCCTGTATCTTAACATAAATATCCCATTCTATATATATAGTCGCTAAAAATGGCCGATTTCTCACAAAAAAATCGGAAAAAATGCAAAAAAATTTTTCACATTTTTATAATATATTGGGATACAAACGGTTGTGAAAATGGGAAAATTTCGTTTATTTTCCGCCACGGGAGGCGTTCCGTATTAGGATTTT
>DBYD01000068.1 GCA_002309855.1 Bacteroidales bacterium UBA1195 | reverse complement strand
TTTTCCCGGATTCAGTTCCTCATTATTATTGTTCATGTTATTTAGTTGTATCTTTCACAAATATAGTCGGTTCGCATCTTTCCATTGCTGACTCTCCTATGCAACTCCTCCGGAGTGATTTCCGTCACGGTTCCAGTTTCCTTATCCAGTTTCCAGCAGGTGGTATCTTCAGCCAAAACGTCACAATAGCAGGATACTGCCAATACGGTGGTGTCATCCCAATATACCCGCACCACAACATCGGCACATGCTGTTGTCACAGAGTCAGTCCAACTTCCCGGCGGAGGCAGGACAACCTCACATCCTCCAAAACCGAAACGCTTGCCGACACAATACGGATAATCGCCAGTAAAAACATATCCGTCACCTAATGGTATACCGTCGCATGAAGCCAACGCTACCACAATTGCTCCAAGCAGAATATGCAATTTGATCCTTTTCACCTTGTTTGTTGCTAAGAGGGGCATAATCCGTTTGACTAACTGCGCGTCCATCTGTTCCAAAAATATTTGACCGCAAAAATACTCAAAATTCGGATACGGATATTGCTTTGCGGAAAATATTATGCAAAACCTCGGGGTTTGCGAGCGTGACAAAAAAATCCGGCAATCCCGTTTGACCGTATCATAAAAAGTGCTATCTTTGCCATTTTAACGGATCTCTTGCATCAGACAGTGGTTTTAACAGGTAAAGGAGATAGCACAAAATGACAGATATAAAGGATATTCCGACATATTTCGCCGGTATCGACATCGGCTCCACGACCCTTAAAATAGTTGTCACCGACAGTGACGGGCGGATGCTTTTCAGCGACTACCGCCGCCACAACACCGACATCCGTGCGGCCGCCGGTGAAACGTTCCGCGCACTTTGGGAAAAGAGCGGGGAATGCCGTCTGGCCTGCGCCATCACCGGCTCGGTCGGGATGGGCTATGCCGAACGGAGCGGAATTCCCTTCATCCAGGAGGTGGTGGCCTCCGCCGAACTGGTGAAGCAGCGTTTTCCGCAGGTCTCCACCTTCATCGACATCGGCGGTGAAGATTCGAAAATGATTTTTTTCGCGGAGGGGAAATCGCCGGACATCCGCATGAACGGCAGCTGCGCGGGCGGCACCGGAGCATTCATTGACCAGACCGCCTCCCTGCTCGGCGTGGAGACCATCGAACTCAACGCCCTCGCGGAAAAATCGGAGAACATCTACCCCATCGCATCGCGCTGCGGGGTCTTTTCCCGCACAGACATACAGAACCTCGCCAGCCGTAACGTTAGCAAAAGCGACATCGCCGCCTCGGTGTTCCACGCGGTCGCCATGCAGGTTGTCTCCTCGCTGGCGCGAGGAATGGACATCACGCCGAAGCTCTTCTTCTGCGGCGGGCCCTTCCACTTCCTGCCCGCGTTGAAAAAGGCCTTCCTAAACCTGCTGCAACTGGACGAATCTGACTGCATCACAGCGGAGGATGCGCGGCTGATTCCGGCATGGGGCTGCGCGCTGATGGCACGGCAGAAGGCTGGAGCGGACGGCAAAATGGAAAAGCTGACGCCACTTTCCGAGCTGCTTGCCGCCATGGATGGCAAAAGCGGAGAAACATTCGAAACACCCATTTTCAAAAGGCTTCCAGCACTTTTCAAATCGGAAAGCGAATTCGAGCAATGGAAGAACGCCAAGGAAGCGCATGAGGTGCCGCGCACCGATTGGGACGCCCTCTCCGACCCAGACTGCTTCCTCGGCATTGACTCCGGCTCCACCACAACAAAAATAGTCCTGATTGACAAGAAAAAACGGATTATATATCAGGACTACCTGCGCAACGAGGGCGACAGTTTCCGCGCCATGCTGAAAGGAATGGAGCGGCTGCGCGAGGAGGAGGAAAAGCATGAGCGCAAAATCCGCATCCTACACAGTGCTGTCACCGGCTACGGCGAAAACCTCATCAAGACCGCCTTCGGGCTGCACGAGGGCATCATCGAGACCATCGCACATTACATGGCCGCCAAGGAGATATTGCCGGACGTAAGCTTTGTTTTAGACATCGGCGGGCAGGACATGAAGGCCATATTTATCGAAAACGGAACCATCAAACGGTTGGAAATAAACGAAGCCTGTTCGTCTGGATGCGGATCGTTCATCGAAAACTTCGCCAACATGCTGCACTATCCCGTGGCGGAATTCGCGAGGATGTCCTGTTTCGCCAAGGCTCCCTGCGATTTGGGCACACGCTGCACCGTCTTCATGAACTCCAAGGTGAAACAGGCGATGCGCGAGGGTGCAGGTGTGGATGACATTGCCGCCGGATTCTCCTACTCCGTTGTCAAAAACTGCCTGTTCAAGGTTTTGAAGCTAAAGGATGTGAAGGAATTGGGCAACCGCATCGTCGTGCAGGGCGGGACATTCCGCAACCTCTCCATTGTCAAGGCGATGGAGGAGCTTACAGGCGTAAAGGTGGCCTATTCGAACATACCGGAACTGATGGGTGCATACGGAGCCGCACTCTACGCCCTTGGAACTCAAAGCGCGGAGCAGCCCGCACTGACCATCGGCCAGCTGGCATCATCACAGGCCTACGACGCCCGTTTCGAGCACTGCACCGGCTGCGAGAACCAATGCACCGTCAAGGTGTTCAAATTTGCAAACGGCAACACATTCTATGCAGGGAACAACTGCGAGAAAATATATTCCAACCGGAGCGAAAAGAGCACAAAGGGGCACAACCAGTATCAGGAGCGCTACAGGCTGCTCTTCCAGCGCACCTTCCCGAAGGAGCGCAAACCCCTGATGACCATTGGAATTCCGCGCGGATTGGGCATGTACGAGCACTACCCCTTCTGGCATACCCTGTTCACCGAATGCAACCTGAAGCCGGTGCTTTCGCGCCCATCGACCAACCCGCTGTACGGGAAAGGCATCCGCACCATCATGTCCGACAACATCTGCTTCCCGGCCAAACTGATGCACGGCCATATCATGGATCTGGTGGAGAAAAAGGTGGACCGCATCTTCTACCCCTACTCCATCTTTGAGCGCAAGGAGGACCCAAAGGCGCGGAACAGCTACAACTGCCCTGTAGTGGCGGGCTATTCGGACGTGATCCGCTCCTCGATGGATCCGGAAAAGAACTACGGAATCCCGTTGGATTCGCCCAGCACCTCGTTCAACAACGCGAAACTGCTGAAAAAATCCTGCACAGCCTATCTTAAATCGTTGGGCGTGAAGGGGAACGTGATTGAAAAGGCCTTTGAAAAGGCGCGGAAAACGCAGGACGAGTATGTATGGACTCTGGCCGAACAGAACCGTCACATCCTCGAACGGGCCAAAAAGGAGAACCGCATGGTAATACTGCTGGCGGGCCGCCCCTACCACACCGACCCGCTGATCCAGCACAAGATAGCCGACTGCATCGCCGACATGGGCATCGATGTGATCACCGAGAACATCTCGCTCCTGAACGGGGACGAGGTATATGACGAAATCAACGGCATCTCCCAGTGGGCCTACCCCAACCGCATCCTCAAGGCGGCACGCTTTGTTGCCGGCAGCGACGAGAACATCCATTTCGTGGAGCTGACCTCCTTCGGATGCGGCCCCGACGCCTTCATCATCGATGAGGTTAACGAGGTGCTCAAGCGGAAAGGCAAAAGCCTGACTTTGCTGAAGATTGATGATGTGAACAATATTGGTTCGCTGCGGCTGCGCATCCGCTCACTTGTGGAGAGCCTGAAATTCCACCATACATACTCAGCCGAGCAGCCGGTAAAGAAACTGCCGGTCTATACCAAGGCGGACCGGCACCGCAAAATTCTCGCCCCCTATTTTGCCGAAGGCTATTCGGAATTCCTGCCAGCCATCTTCAAGCTGATGGGCTACGAACTGATCAACCTGCCGATGGGCAGCAAGGAGGCGGAGGAGACAGGTCTAAAATATGCCAACAACGAGGTCTGCTACCCCAACACGCTTGTGGTGGGCACCATCCTTCGCGAGCTTCAGAGCGGCAAATACAGTCCGGACGAGGTGGCTGTGGCCATCACCCAGACAGGCGGACAGTGCCGCGCCTCCAACTACATCGCCATCATCAAGGACGCGCTCCTCTCCGCAGGCTTTGACAACATTCCAGTGGTCTCAGTGGCATTCGGCGACACCATGATGAACGAGCAGCCAGGCTTCGAGCTTAAGCTGAAGGGCAACATACGCATCACCTACTACACCCTGCTCTATGCGGACTGCCTGTCGAGGCTCTATTACGCATCGTTAGTGCGCGAAAAGGAGAAGGGGCTTGCCAAACAGCTGCGTGACAAATACACCGAGGCGGCCTTCCCGATAATCGAGCACCGTGACCACAAGGCTCTGCTGAAACTCTTTGAGGAGGCCGTGGCCGAATTCGACAGCGCCATCCTGCATAAGGAGGGCATTCCCGTCATAGGAGTGGTGGGTGAAATATATGTGAAATACAATTCGTTCAGCCATAAGAACGTGCTGACATGGCTGGCGGAACAGGGCGTGGAGGTCATGGCTCCCTCCATGTACAACTTCTTCTTCAACAGCTTTGTAAACAAGCACATAAACAAGAAACTGCACATCAAGGAGGTGGATTTGCCGCTCTTTGTCACCGACACAATCTACAAACTGGCCTACGGCATCGCCAAAAAGTTTGACGCCATCGGGCGCAGGTTCAAGTACTACCGTCCCTTCACGGACATTTTCCACGATGCGGAGCTGGCCTCCAACGTCATCAACCTGACCGCCAATTTCGGCGAGGGCTGGCTGATTCCGGCGGAGCTTTGCAGCATGGCGGAGCAGGGCGTCTATAACGCCATCAGCCTCCAGCCCTTCGGCTGCATCGCCAACCACATCATTTCAAAGGGTATTGAGAAGCGGATAAAATCGATTTATCCGAAAATGAACCTGCTCTTCCTCGACTTCGATGCCAGCACCTCCGATGCAAACGTCTTCAACCGCCTGCATTTTATGGTGAAAAATGCAAAGGAGCAGTCCTAGGACACTACGCCGTGACCTCTTTAGCAAAACCTCACAACAACCCCGTCATATAAAACGGGACGCATTCTGTCTGGCCGTCATGCTGATAATCCTTCGCATAAAGAAGGTAACGGCTGCCCACACGCGAAGAATACTTGCTACAGAATTCGTCCAGCGACTTATGGGTGCGGTAACCGGACGACTTCACCTCAATCGGGCAAAGTTTCTTTCCACGTGAAAGCAGAAAATCAATCTCATAGTTATGCTTGTTCCCATCTGGAAAGGTATAATAGTATAACTGGTTGCCCGCAGCAAGCAGCATCTGTGCAACCAGATTCTCATACACATATCCGAGGTTCGCAGAGAGTTTGTCGGACAAAAGCTGCTGGTAAATGATGTTGTCCGTATGGGTTTTATCCCAAAAAGCAAGCGTGACAAACAGGCCTGTATCGCAAAGGAATAGCTTGTAACGGTCAATGTCCTTGCTGAAGCCCATTCCAACATTCGGATCATTGGCATGGTATGCAAGTGTGACCACCATACTATCCTCCATATCAGCAATGACTGTTTCTGTGCTTTGGGTTTTCTGTCCAATGGCACTGGCCACTTGGTATCTTGAAACATTATTGGTCAATTGACCCGGAATGTTGAAGAACAGGCGCGAAGCGCGTCCACTGGAGTCAATCTTGCGCAAATCATCGTTATACAAGGCGATAATCTCACGTTTCACCTTATCCACAGCCTGAAAATTGTTGTTCATGATGTAGGATTCGACCGACTGTGGCATTCCGCCAACTAGGAGATACAGGCGCAAATCGCGCATCATTTTCCGATGCGACAACCCTAACGGACGTTTCATCTCCCAGAACTGACGGACAAACTGCAATCCGGCTGTTTTGCCGGTGGCCCACAGAAACTCCTCAAAATCCAGTGGATGAAGCGTCAGACGGGTTTCTTCACTGGGTATCACAATATGTTGCACGTTTTTCTTCAAGGTAAGCAGGGAACCTGTTTCAATGTAGTCATAGCGACCGTCCGCCACCAGATGTTTGATGGCCTGACGCGCCAACGGCTGCAGCTGCACCTCGTCAAACACTATGACCGAACGCCGCTCCTGAAGCACCACCCCTGTCTCGGTCTGCAGATGAAGGAAGAAATAATTCAAATCGCTCATATCCTCGAACAGGGAAATGATGTTTTTGGAAGCATTTGAGAAATCAATCAAAATATGCGATTCATACTCCCTTTGTGCAAACACGCGCACCAATGTTGATTTTCCCACACGACGTGGGCCTTTGACCAGCAATGCGGTACGCCCTTGCGATTCCTGCTTCCAACGAAGCATCTCGTCATACAGTTTTCTTTTGAAAATAACCATAAAACCTCTTTGTTTCAAAATGCAAAGATACAACAAAAACCAATGCCGCAAAATTTATTTTGCGAAATAATACCGTTTCCGCAAAATTTGGAGCATGTCCGGTGTGAAGCGGACTTTGAAAAAAGGAGGAAACAACACCCACAAACTTACGGCAGCATCACCACCTTGCGCACCTGGGTGCCCTGGCTGGAGGTGAAGCGCACCCAGTAGGCGCCAGGCGCGGGAAGACGGCACTCGGTCCGCTCCGCGGTGAGGGCACGTGATTCCAGCAGCTGGCCGGAAACCGAACAGACCTCCATCTGCACAGGAGCCGTTGCGGAATGTTCAACAAAGAAGCTGCCGCGAGCAGGATTCGGATAGAGCTTGAGCAGCCATGCCCCCTCAGTCTCGCGCAAACCAACACCGTGCGGAGGCGTACGGAAGGAGTTTTCGCTCCAGTCGCTGATGGTGTCGGTGCATGTGACCTGCATCCGCACTCGGTAAAGCGTGTCCGGCAGCAGGCCTTTCAAATCAAACTGCCCGGCATACAGCACGGTATCGGCCAGCAGGCTTCCGCCGTCAATCAGGCACTGAAGATGGTAGCTGAAGCCGCGCGTGGTATCGGCCTGCCATAGCAGCCGCGCACTATTCTCTGTAAGCTCACTCACATCGAAACCGCGGACGGTATCGCAAGGCTCCTTCGGTGTGCGGAAGGTGCAGACCGGAGTCCACGGCCCATACATGTTCAACCCGAACATGGCCCGCACATAAACGTCGTATTCAGTCTGTGAAGATAGTCCGGTAACTGTAAATTTGTTCTGGATGGCGTTCTGCACAGCCATGCTGTCCAGTTCGGTGCCGTGCGGTCCGCTCGCCACCTGCCAGGAGAAGGCCTTTGACTTTTTCCAGCTGAGGAAGCAGCGGTCGAACTTCAGCGAATCGACGGCCAGCTCCTTCACGGTATCAATCGTGTAATAGCTGAGGCTCAAGTTGTCAACCGTGAGTGTGGAGCCATCCACGCCACGCGACAGTGAGGAGAGGAACAGAAAAATGACCGAATCGGGAAAACAGTCAGCAAAATGCAGATAGTCCACATTGAATTTCTTGAAGCTGGGGGAAGGCTGCAGCAGCGAAATCCCGCCGCCGGAGAGCCTTGCCGCCGGAACGGTGTCGGTGGTGTCAGTGGAGACACAGAGCATCAGTAGGATACCACGGTCGGCAGTGTCGGGCAGGTTCTGACCCACCTTATATTTATAATAGCCGGTCAGACGGTGCGGCACCTTGTCAACCCTCATGCCTCCGGAAAAGAAGTTACGCACGTTCAACTGGGAAAGGGTGGTCATCATTTTGCCAAGGCTGTCCAAGTTGGTCATGCTGTTGGTGTCGCCCAGGAACTCGGCAAGTCCGGAGAAAGCACTGAAAAGCTGGATGATGTTGACCTTCGCATTGGAGAGCATGCCAGGAAAGGGCTTGGTAAGATCCAGCGTGGAATCAATCATGCCGGTAGTATCTATCAGGTTTACAATTGTCCGCACAACCGCCGCCAACAGAGGATTTACAACAAACGAACTGACCGTGGCAGCATAATCACCCTGCTGCGCAATTGTGTCACGCTGCGGTTTTGAGAAATCCAGTCCGAGACTTCCCGCCTGGATTCGGATTCCATTCCACTCATCCAAAGTTACAGACTGGCCGAAAAGTCCGCCTGAAACAGTCCAGCTTTCAAACGATCCGTTCGGAATGGACTGTGAATTGGCTGAAAGAACAATGAAAAGAGCGCAAAGCAGCCCTGTCAGTCGCATATAAAAAGATTTCATAAAATATGGTTTTACGTTAAAAACTATTTCCAATCCAAATTAAACTTGACCGCATCAATCATGGAGGTGAAGTAGTGGAAGTTCAATCCCTCGATATAGCGTGGTTCGATATCCTGCACATCCTTCTCGTTATCCTTTGAAAGCACAATGTCTGTAATGCCGACACGCTTGGCGGCCAGCGCCTTCTCCTTCAACCCACCGATTGGGGTGAGACGGCCGCGCAGCGTAATTTCACCCGTCATGGCCAGCTGCGGACGCATCGGCCTGCCGGTGAAAAGCGAGACGAGAGCGGTCAGTATGGTGATGCCGGCCGAGGGACCGTCCTTCGGAATCGCACCTTCCGGCACATGCACATACACATCCTTATCCTTGATGATGTTGCTGTTGAGATTGAATATCGCTGCGTTGGCCTTCAGATACTCAAAGGCGATTGTAGCCGACTCCTTCATCACATCTCCGAGGTTGCCGGTCAGGGTCAGGCCGCCCTTTCCATCGGAACAGGCTGTCTCAACATAAAGCACGTCTCCGCCGACCGGAGTCCAGGCCAGTCCGACCGCCACGCCGGTCTTGCCCTCCCTGTATTCCTCCTCATCGGTATGCAACGGCACGCCGAGGACCTCCTTCAGGTTCTCGGAGGAGAGCTTTTTCCCGTGCTCCTTTCCGCTGGCAACCAGATATGCCTGATGACGCACCACTTTGGCGATCTGCTTTTCCAGCACACGCACTCCAGCTTCGCGGGTATATTGTGATATTATCTCGTCCAAAATATCATCAGAAAAGGAAATGTCACGTTTTTTCAGACCGTTTTCCACAATCTGGCGGGGCACAAGATGACGCTTGGCAATCTCCAGCTTCTCCTGCTGCAGGTAGCTGCTTATCTCTATCACCTCCATGCGGTCCACAAGTGCGGGATGGATGGTGGAGAGGGTGTTTGCCGTGGCAATGAACATCACCTTCGACAAATCGAAAGTGGTTTCCAGATAGTTGTCGTAGAAAGTGCTGTTTTGCTCCGGATCCAGAACCTCCAACATGGCGGAGGATGGGTCGCCCTGTACCGTCATGCCGGAAATCTTGTCGATTTCGTCAAGCACGAAGACAGGGTTTGCAGTGCCGGCCTTCCGAAGAAGCTGAATGATACGTCCCGGCATCGCCCCGATGTATGTCTTGCGGTGGCCGCGGATCTCAGACTCGTCATGCAGGCCACCCAACGACATCCGGATATATTTGCGCCCCATAGCGGCTGCGACAGACTTGCCCAACGATGTCTTTCCGACACCCGGAGGACCAACCAGACACAATATCGGCGCCTTCATGTCACCTTTCAGCTTCAGCACAGCCAGATGCTCGATAATCCGCTCCTTGATCTTATCCAGCCCGTAATGGTCGCGGTCAAGCACCTTGCGTGCCCGATCGAGGTCAATCTTTTCAGGAGAATAGCTGTTCCAAGGCAAATCGACAAACAGTTCCAGATAGTTCAACTGCACCGTATAGTCCGGGGACATCGGATGCAGACGCTCCAATTTGCCGATTTCACGTTCAAACTGCTTGGCGGTCTCCGCATTCCAATGCTTTTTCTCAGCCTTTTTCCGCAAATCCTGCAACGCCTGTTCGCTGCCCTGGTCGCCCAACTCGTCCTGAATCACCTTCAGCTGCTGGTTGAGCATGTACTCCTTCTGCTGCTTGTCCATCTCGACCTTGGTCTTGTCCTGGATCTGCAGTTTCAGCTCCTCCATCTGCAGGCAGCGGTACTGCTCCTTCAAGGTCATCTTGGCACGCTGCAGCAAATCCGATTCCTCCAGAATACGCTGCTTGGCCTCCACCTCCGTCTGCAGGTTCGAGGCAATGAAATTCACCAGAAAGGAGGTGCTGCTTATATCCTTAAGCGCCAGCAGAGAATCGATGGGAAAAGATCCGCCAGACAGCTTGATGCATTTTGCGGTAACCTCCCCCAACGTCGTGACCGTCGCCTTGAACTCGTCCGAATCGGTCATGTAATCCTCACGGTCATTATTGGGGATGGTGGTCACATGCCCCATCAGGTATGGATCCTCCTCAACAATGGAATCCAATATGAAACGGCGGACACCCTGGATGATTATGGTCACGCCGCCATCCGGCATGTTATATCGTTTCAAAATTTTCGAGACAACGCCTACCTTGTGCAGGTCGGAGATTGAAGGATCCTCGACATCCTCATTGGTCTGCGTGATAACCCCGACCAGACTCTGGCGGCGCACACACTCGTTGACCAGACGCAGGGATTTGGTGCGTCCGACCGAAACCGGAATCACAATCTCAGGAAACATGACCGTGTTGCGCAAAGGCATGATCGGAATGATGTCCGGAACATTGCAGTTGCGCAATTCCTCCAAATCGAGCGAAGTCACCAACGGAATCCCGTCAGCATCGCCACCCAACATTTTGCGAAAGATATTATCTTGACTCATTACTATTTTCAAAAAAAATCCGAATGTAGTTATAAGGTGGCAAAAGTAGCATTTTTCCAAACATGAAATATCCCTTACACCGAAAAAAAGTGCAGGACGCACACTTTCCCGCTTTTTTTTGCGTTATGTGAAAAACAACTCTTATGGCAAGTTTTGAGATATACGGCGGAAAACCGCTCCACGGCACACTCACCCCGCAAGGGGCAAAAAACGAAGCGCTGCAGGTAATCTGCGCCACACTGCTGACCGACGAACCGGTGCGCATCAGCAACATTCCCGACATCCGTGACATCAACCGGCTGATCGAGCTGCTGCAAGGCATCGGAACACATGTTGAAAGGACTGCAGACACATGCACCTTCCAAACCGGAGAGGTGGACTTTTCATATATGGAAAGTGATGAATTCCTGAAAAAGGCGGGCAGCCTCCGTGGCTCCATCATGATGCTTGGGCCGCTGCTGGCCCGTTTCCGCAAGGGGGTGGTCGCACGCCCGGGCGGAGACAAGATCGGAAGGCGCAAACTGGATGTCCATTTCGACGGGATGATGCGGTTAGGCGCACAATTCAGCTACGATGACGGCACAGGGCTTTACAACGTGCGCACGGATCGGCTTAAAGGCTGCTCCATGCTGCTGGAGGAGGCCTCGGTGACCGGCACCGCCAACATTGTTATGGCTGCAGTTCTGGCCGAAGGGACCACGACAATCTTCAACGCCGCATGCGAACCTTACCTTTACCAGCTCTGCACAATGCTGAACCGCATGGGTGCAAAGATTTCCGGAGTGGGTTCAAACCTGCTTACCATCGAAGGGGTAACGTCGCTGCACGGCTGCGAGCACCGTCTGCTGCCCGACATGATCGAAATCGGCAGCTTCATAGGGATGGCGGCAATCACACGGTCGGACATCACGGTGAAAAATGTGGGATACGAGCATCTGGGGCTGATCCCGAAAGTATTTGAAAGGCTTGGCATACGGATGGAACGCAACGGGGACGACCTGCACATTCCGGCACAGGAGCACTACGAAGTTGACACCTTCATGGACGGCTCAATCCTGACCATCGCCGACGCACCGTGGCCCGGCTTCACCCCAGACCTTATAAGCATCGCCCTGGTCACAGCAATACAGGCCAAAGGGAGCGTGCTGATACACCAAAAAATGTTCGAGAGCCGCCTCTTCTTTGTGGACAAGCTGATTGACATGGGGGCACAGATCATACTATGCGACCCGCACCGCGCCACAATCATCGGGCAGGACCACCGCACCGCGCTGAAAGGCACCGTCATGACCTCACCCGACATCAGGGCGGGTGTGGCTTTGCTGATTGCCGCCCTTTCCGCAACAGGAAAGAGCGTGATCCACAACATCGAACAGATTGACCGCGGATACCAGCACATTGACGAACGTCTGCGTGCCATCGGCGCGGACATCCGGCGGCTACCATAATTCCGACAGCACGGCGAAGAATTCAGGGAAGCGTTTTTCCAACGACACGGGGCGTCCATTTTCAAGAAAACAATGGGTGCTCTCCGCCGTCATCACAACATTTCCCTCCACACGCATCTCATAGGCGAACGAGACCTTCATTGCCGTGGAGGATGAGAGGCGCACCGATATTTCCACAACCTCCTGGAAATGGGCGGGACGAAGAAACTTGCAGGTGAGGGAAAGAACCGGAGAAATCACCCCATCCGCCTCCATCCGCTCATATCCGAAACCCAGCCTGTCCATCATTTCAACACGTGCCTCCTCCATGAAACGGACATAATTTGAATGGTGCACCACCCCCATGGGGTCGCACTCGTAATACTTGACTTTATGCCGGTAAGGTTCCATCTTACAAATTTTTAAGTTCCTGCTCCATTCTGGTGATGAAGGCGAATGTCTTTTCGTACATTTTTTCCGGCGTGATGTCGGCTGATGGGGCGAACCGCACGTATTCGCACTGGTTCAGCGTCTCAAGGAACTCATCAATGCGCTCAGGATTCATGTTCCGCTCCGAAAGCTTCTGCCGCGCCGTATCCATCGAGAGCTGCCCGAGCGGAATATGGAACTTGTCGCTCACGTAGCCCCAGAGCACCTGCGAAATCTCCTCGTAAAAGCGGGCGTCATCATGGGCCTTCAGGCACTGTCCGGCGGTTTTCAGCCGTTTGCGTGCAACCTTGGAAGCGCGACGGTCCCTGACTGCCGCCACATTCCGGCGGTCACGGATGCGTTTGCGGAGAACCAGCAGGAAAACCACGAAAAGAATCAGCGGCAACAGAAGCAGCACCCAATAGAGCGGGGAAAGGAAAAAGCGGCCTCCACCTCCATCCCAATTGCTGTCAGTATGGATAAAGCGGATGTCGTTCCCGACAACCTTCACATTCTTTTTATTGACGGAACCGCCCACCGACGTGGCACGTCCGTCGCCTTTTGCCACCTTAAGCGTGTAGGCGGAACTGTGCAGCGTCACATATTTGCGGGCGACAGGGTCAAAATATGAGAACGATGCCGCCGGAATCTCATATTCGCCGGCTTCGCGCGGAATCATCACATACTCGAACGAACGGGAACCGCTCACACCGCCCTTTTCCGAAGTGGTTATCTTGTCGGAAATGACCGGCTCCTGCGCTTCGATATCGGTCGGAAAAACCAGTTGCGGCGCCTCCGCATGCTGCAGGTTGCCCTTTCCGGAAACCGTCAGCACAAGGTTGGTGGCATCGTTAGATTTCAAGGCGTCGCGGCTCAGTTTTGAAGTGAATGAGAACTTCCCCACCAGCCCGCTGAAATCATCAGGCCGTCCGGCCTCCGGCAACGCCTTCGCCTGAATGGTGACCGGTTTTGAAACCGGCTCCAGACGGATGTTCTGAACGCTCTGCCCGCCGAACATGTTGAAGAAATCCTCGAACGGGTCGTTGCTGCGCTGCCGCTGCACCACAATCTGCGCCACCATCTCCACCTCCATCGGCGAGATTGTAAGGGAGCCGGCCTTTTGCGGATAAAGCGCCACCGAGTGCAGGTCCACCACCGAATAGGCTTTGCCGTTATAGGTTTCGCGATATGGCTGCCACCCACCGTTGCGGTCGCCCAATTCGTAGGACCAGCATCCGCTGTAGGAGGGCATTTTCCTGATTTGCGCGTCAAAGCGGACACCGGCCGGCACATAAAGCTTATATCGCACTACAACCTCCTCCTCCACGTACGGGTTGCTCTTTGAAACCTCCGCACGGATAAAAAAATCGTTTTTGCTGATGGAGGATGAAGCCTCACGGTTGTTCTGCTGCCGGGTTGCACTGCCGCCGGCAGCACCTCCGCCACCGCCCTGTGCAGCCACCTGTATCGTCACGCTGCCAGTCTTGGTCTTTTCTCCCTTATAGGTCACCGTCGCTCCGGGAATTGTGAACTCCCCTTTCTTGTCAGCACGCAGAATATAGGTGTAGGAGTAATTTGAGCTGCTGCTCATCTGTCCATTGATTATCTGCATGCTGGTGGAAGAGGAGGTGGAGGGGCCTCCCAAAAGGGTGAAATCCTTCAATGCCGGAAGCGAGATATTGTCCAGACGCTCCGAAGAGCTGTATGTCAGCTGGAACTGCTGCCCCTCAGCCACGGTGCGCGGGGCTTTCACCTTAACCTGTACAGGCTGCACCTGCGCGACACTCACGCCGTTTTTGTCGGAACCGTCATTTCCAAATTCGACTAAAATGCTGTTTCCACCGGACAATGCGGGCGAAACAGCACTCAGCACACTTGAAACGAACTCGTCAATCTTCTGTGCAGACAACGAGCCTGTCAAAAAAGTAAGGACCAAAAGGCAAACTATTGCGGAAAACCCGTTGCGAAATAATTTCATTTTATTAATTCCCTTCATATTACCAATCTTTTTCCTGTCGTACCGGCCTGCCCTGCGCAGCCTCGGCGTTTTTTACTTTCTCCTGCGTGCGGCGCTCGTTCTGCTGCAGTGCCTCCAATTGGCGCTGCTCGTCCTTTTGCCGCTGTTGTTGCTGCTGCTGTTGCTGTTTTTGTTGCTGCTGTTGTTGTTGCTGCTGTTGTTGCTGTTGTTGCTGCTGTTGGTTCTGTTGCTGCTGCTGGTTCTGTTGCTGGTTTTGCTGTTGTTGTTGCTGCTGTTGCTGCTGCATCAGCATTTTCCGGCGGGCATACTCATAGTTGTATTTGGTGTCCATATCCTTAGGGTCAAGTTTCAGCGCCTTTTTATAGGCGTCCATCGCCTCACCGTACTTTTTCTGCCCCATCAGGCTGTTCCCCAAATTGTGGTATGCTTTCGCGCGCGTCCTTGCATCGGCATCGTCCGAAGAGGCAGCCTTTTCATAGTTTTTTGCAGCCTCCTCATAACCGCCCTGCTTATAAAGGGCGTTCCCCAAATTGTAGCTGCTCTTGTAATATGGGGAGGCCGCATCCGCCTTCATATAGTCCAGTGCAGCCGCCTTGTACTTCTGTTCCGCCTGACTGCGGATTTCACCCGCCTCCTTTTTTTTCAGGTCGCCACGGCGGGCAGCGATATCGTCAGCCTGCCTCTCCAGTTTCTGCGCCTGCTGGTAGGTACGGTTGCCCTGACGAAGATGCTGCAACGTAGTGCGGTTCTGGGCCTGGGCTCCTGCCGTCATGAGCAGCAGCACAAAAATCCCGACTATCTTGCGGTTCAGCCATGAGACCTCCGACCAGCGAACAATCCGCCTGTTAGGGAGCAACACTTCCAATAACAAAAATATCAAGGCCATAATCAATGGAATGTAAAATAATGTACGGTAACGGGAATAAACCACATCCTCCAGGTCGCCCCGTTCCAGCTGCTGCAGCGAATCATACAGCCGGTCGAAACTGACAATGGCGTTGGTGGCATGGATATAGCTTCCGCCGGCTGCCGCGGCCACCTCCTTAAGCAGCGGTTCGTTCAACCGCGTGATGACCGTGTTACCCTCCGCATCCTTCTTAAAAGTGGTGACACCGTTACGGTCAGAGACCGGGATTGGTTCCCCCTGGCTGCTCCCGATCCCAACCGTGTAAATCCTTATTCCGCGCGATGCGGCTGCCTTTGCCATCTCCACCGCATCATCGGCATGATCCTCCCCGTCGGAGACCAGCACGATCACCTTGGCAACCTTGCTGTTGGTGGCAGCACTGCCCTCCGCCGGAAGCATGGATGCGGCAGCCCTGTCGATGGCACCGGCCAGATCCGTACCCTGCTCGCTGACCGAACGGGTGGAGATATTGGATATGAACATCTTCGCAGCAGCATAGTCTGAAGTTATGGGAAGCTGCACAAACGATTTTCCGGCAAAGACAACCAGACCGACCCTGTCACCGCCCAAACGGTCAATGAGCGAAAGCATCCCCTGCCGGACCGCTCCCAGACGGTTGGGCGAATAGTCCCTCGCCAGCATACTGTTGGAAACATCCACACAGAACATCAGGTCGACACCCTGCCGCTTCCCCTTCTCGACACCGCTGCCAACCTGAGGATTGGCCAGAGCCAGCACCATGCAGCTGTAGGCAAGCATGTATAAGGAAAACTTGAAATGCCTCATCCGGAAGGAACGCGACGGCATAAGCCCGTCCAGCAGAACGAGTTCACCAAAGCGCTCCCACCGTTTCCGGTCACGCGCCATCAGAAGAATATAACCGGCGACCATGACCGGCACAAACAGCAGCGCGTACAAAAGATATGCCCTTTCAAAACAAAACATAGCCATTCGATTTGTACTGCATAACGCGAAAAAAAATAAATTAGTATACAAAAACCGCCCTTCTTTCCAAAAGAAAAGAAGGACGGCTGAACGGTTACTGTGACAGTGCGTTAGAAATGGAAGCCCAAACGCAGCGCAAGCATACTGGTTTTCACGTCATAATCGGCATCCACATCCTTGGTGCTGATTTTAACTCCATCGATGCCGGGCAGCAGGTAATGCACCCCGATGCTGAACACATCGTTGAACATCACCCCGAGGCCGCCCATCACCGCAAAGGATTCGGTCATGTCATATTCCCTGAGGTTGCCGGAAACGCCTTCCGGGGTCTTCATGAAGAAATTGACACCGGCTCCGACCTCAAAATATGGGGAGACAGTCACCGCCGGCATGTGGTAATGAACACCCGCCAGCACAGGAATGTTTATGAACTGAGGTTTTGTCCAGCTGTGCTCGTCATACATCTTGCGTATTTCCTGATTGGAAGGGGTCCAGAGCGCATCGGCGCTGACGAAAACACCCAATCCGCCGTCACCAATCCCCTGGGTGAACTGGAAACCTAAGAAGGCACCGTAAGCGGCGGCGTTACCGGCCCTGGTATTGTCCATAAATGAAGTGATGGTCTGGGATTCCGCCAGATCACCCAAAACCATAAGTCCGCCGAAACGGACGGAGAAACTGCTCTGCGCGTTCATCGCGGATGCGGCAAACATGGCAGCCGCCAGCATAAAAAATCTGATTTTCCTCATGTGCGAATAGTTTAATTTATAATTTTGCAAAAGTAGCAAAAATATCAATATGAGGAGAGCTTCGTAAAATAAAAATAAATGATGGCGGAAATTAATTCTGCCACCACATCATTTTTAAAACGACATATAACAGATTTTTTTGTATCTTTGCATTTTTTATTTGTATTTGATTGCATACATGACATCAGAATTGTAACCATGGCCATAAACGAGTGTGTTTGGTTGATAGTCAAAGGCTTGGTAGCAACAATAGCCATTTCGGCGCTGGCGCTGGCGATAGGCACGCTTGTCGGTTGGGGCGTTTACAGGCTTTCGCAAAGCCCTCGCGGCTGGGTGCGGAAGGCCGCCCAATGGTGGAAAGTGGTGGTGCGCGGCACACCGCTGGTGGTCCTCCTGCTTGTCGTATTCTATCTGCTGCTCGGCGGCCGCTTTCCGATACTGGCCGCCTCGATAGCACTGGGGCTGGTTTTTTCCAACTTTGTCGCCTCCATCCTGCAATCGTCCATCGACGCTGTGGGGCGCGGCCAGCTGGAGGCCGGTCTGATGTTGGGATTTTCCCGCAGGCAGGCGATGCGCCACATCGTGCTGCCGCAGGCCTTGCGCATCGGAATGCCGGCCTACAAGTTCCATGCAGTCTCCATCGTGAAGGGAACCTCCATCGTGGGATACGTGGCCATACAGGACCTTACACTTGCGGCCCAGGCCATCCGTAGCGGCACGGGCAACGACCTGCTGCCCCTGCTGGCCGCCACGCTCATATACTTTCTGCTGGCATGGCTGCTGAACAAGCTGCTGGACTTTGTTCTTTTAAAAATGTCAGCCGTATGATCACCGTAACCAACCTTTCAAAAAACTTTTTGGATTCCGACAATTGCAGGGTTGACGCATTGAAAGGGGTCAGTTTCCACGTTTCAAAGGGCGAGGTGGTCGGTATCATCGGGCCTTCGGGTGCCGGAAAGAGCATGCTGCTGCGCTGCATGGCTGGTCTGGAGAATCCCTCCGGAGGTGAAATAAAGAGGGCTTCCGGGATAAGAATCGGCATGGTGTTCCAAAAATTCAACCTCTTCGCCCATCTTCCGGTACTCGAAAATGTGACGCTGGCACCGATAAAACTTTTGGGAATGAGCCGGGAGGAAGCAGAGAATCTTGCCATGTCGGTGTTGCGCCGTGTCGGGATGGCCGAACATGCCGGACGCATGCCGTCAACGCTATCGGGCGGGCAGCAGCAGCGTGCGGCCATCGCCCGAACATTGGCAATGAAACCCGATGTGCTGCTTATGGACGAGCCGACCTCATCGCTTGACCCAACGATGGTGGACGAAGTCCAGGGGGTGGTAGGCTCGTTGGCGCAGGAGGGAATGACAATGGTCATCGTCACCCATGAGATGAGGTTCGCCAGCGGCGTGGCAGGCCGCATCCTCTTCATGCATGAGGGATGCCTGCTGGAAGAGGGTTCGCCCGAACAGATCTTTGAAAATCCGCGCATGCCGCAGACCCGTGCCTTCGTGCAGAGGATACGCCGTCTTGAGTTTGACATCAGCAGCGGCGACTTCGACTTCTATGACATGAGGTCGCAAATCAAACGGTTCTGCATACGATGCTCCATTGCGGAGAAGATGGGCGAAGTGACCCACGTGGTGGACGAGATGCTCACACTCATATCGGATTATCGGAACACCGTACACATAGAGGTGAGCCACAGCGACCTGAAGCAGGAGACAACCGTGACGGTGCTACAGCGTGGTGCCGAAGTGTCGGCACTGGACAACCCCGATGCCGACGAACTGGCGGTGATGATTATCCGTGGAATGAGCAAAAGTGCGAAAACAGAACAGACACCGGATGGTGTGAAAACTATATTTGAGATATGAAGACAGACAATCCGATCAACAGGACATGGCGTAAGATGCAGGCCATAGGAGGCGTGCTGGTGCTGGTTACGGCGGCTGTCCTGCTGCAGGTGTGCAGCGCGGTACAGTACTATTTCTCCCGCGACGGCATCCGGAACGAGGTGCGCCAGAGAGCCGTCTCCGAGATGAAGGTCAAGAACCTGGAGATACTGCAGATGGTGACCCGTGTCGAGACATCGGTGGCCAACATGCAATGGGAGCTGGAAAAGTCGATGGCACATCCTGATTCGGTGTATCCCGTCCTGCGGCGCATCATGGCGACCAGCCCCGACCTTGTGGGTTGCGCAATTGCCTTCCAGCCCGAATATTTTCCTGACAAGGGCCACTGGTATGAGCCTTATATGTTTCGTGGTGGCGATTCACTTGTTGACAAACAGATAGGCTCGGCCACGCACAACTATTTCGAGATGCCATGGTACACAGACGGCCTTGCCTCCGACCACGGGCTCTGGACCGAACCCTACATCGACAGCAGCGGTTCGGAAGGGATTGTATGCACCTACACCATTCCGCTGTGCGACACCTCAGGACGCAAAGTCGCCCTCTTCGGTGCAGATGTCACGCTCGACTGGCTCAGCGACCTTTTTGAGCAGAAAGAGGCCGTCATAACATATCTGTTTTCACATGCAGGACGGATGATTGTGTGTCCGGACAGCTCCATGGCGATGCGTTTCACCCTTGACGAAGCCTCCAGCGCCTATAATGACACCACGTCGAAGCGAATCAACCGCAACATACTGGAGGGCAGACAGGGTGACGCCGAGGTGGAATACCAAGGCGAAAAGTACCAGCTTTTCTACAGCCCGGTCGGCGGCAGCACAGGCTGGTCAATGTGTCTCGTCTTCCCTGAAAAGGAGATATATCGAGGACTGCACCATGTGAGCCGGATGCTTATGTTCACCATGCTTATAGGCCTGCTGTTCCTTGGATTCATCATGTGGCGCACCCTGCGCGGAATGAGGAAATTGAGCGAAGTGAGCGCCGAGAAGGAGCGCATCGGAAGCGAACTTAAGATTGCCCGGAACATTCAGATGGGTATGCTTCCCAAGACTTTCCCGCCCTACCCCGACTGCGACGAGGTGACCATCTACGGTTCGCTGGTGCCCGCCAAGGAGGTGGGCGGCGACCTCTATGACTTCAATGTCAACAACGGACGGCTGCTCTTCTGTGTGGGCGATGTGAGCGGCAAAGGTGTCCCCGCCTCACTGATGATGGCTGTAACCCGAAGCCTCTTCCGCACCGTCTCCTACCAGACCGACAAACCCGACGAGATAATGAGACGCATGAATGACGCCATGTCTGAAATGAACGAGAACTCGCTCTTCGTCACATTCTTCATCGGTTCGCTCGACTTTAAGACCGGAGACTTCAGCTACAGCAACGCCGGACACTGCCCTCCGATACTCATAGGTCCGAAAACCACTGTACTTGAAATGGACGCCAACATACCTCTCGGCATTATGTCCGGATGGGACTACACCCGGCAGGAGACCCATGTGGATTCTGACACCATCATATTCAATTATACCGACGGCCTCACCGAGGCGCAAAACATAGACCACGGACAGTATGGAGAAGAGCGCATGCTCGCCGAACTGGAAAAGATGGGCTCCGCCACGCCACGAACCCTCATCGACCACATGTCAGAGGTTATACATAACTTTGAAGCCGGCACCGAGCAGAGCGACGACCTCACCATGCTCGCCATCAAATTCAACAAACACCAATAGCCATGCCATACACTCTCACACTACACAACAACGTACAGGAGGCGAGCCTGCTGGCACCTTTCATCGAAACCATCGCCACGGAAAACGGCCTGGACCATTCACTGACGATGGAACTCAATCTCGCAGTTGAAGAGGCTGTGGTCAATGTGATGGAATATGCCTATCCGCAGGGCGAGACCGGCGAAGTGACGATTGAGGTTTCATTGGCTGACGATCTGTTGGACATCAACATTATCGACAGCGGCGCCCCATTCGACCCCACCCAAAAGAGCGACCCCGACACAAGCCTGCCGGTTGAGGAACGTTCCATCGGCGGACTGGGCATCTTCCTGGTCAGGCAGGTTATGGACACGGTCTCCTACCGCCGTGACGACGGAAAGAACATACTGACCTTCACAAAGAACATCAAAATGTAAAACCAAAAACAATATCATAATGACAACCACCATCAAAGAACAGAATGGAGAAATCGTGGCCTTCTTCGAAGGCAGCCTTGACACGGCCGCGGCACAGAAGACAGAGAAGGATATCCAGCCGCTCCTTACCGCCGACAAGAACATAGTGTTGAACTGCGAAAAGCTGGAGTACATCTCTTCAAGCGGACTGCGGATCATACTTCAGATCCTCAAGGCCGCCAAACCGCGCGGACTGCATGTCTCCGCCACCGGCATGAACAAGGACATCCTCAAGGTATTCACACTGACAGGCTTCAACAACCTGCTCGAACTCAAATAGAATGTGAAGAAGCGGACACACCATGAAAGAGGTATTGCAATTTCTTCAGGAACTTTCGGAAAACAACAACAAGCCCTGGTTTGAGGCGAACAAAAAGCGCTACCTGGAAGCCAAAGCCAAAATGGAACAGCTTGCTGTGGAGCTGGTTGCAGCTATCCGCAGATTTGATGACAGCATAGGCCCCCTTTCCCCAAAGGACTGCACTTGGCGGATTTACAGGGATGTCCGATTCAGCAAGGACAAACGCCCCTACAAGACGCAGATGGGTGTGTTCGTTGCAAAGGGCGGCAAGAAATCCGGTTACAACGGATATTATTTCCAGATCGGTTCCCGGGAAAGCGGACACATGCTGGCGGCAGGCAACTATTGCTGCCCGCCACGGGCCCTGAAAATTCTTCGTGAGGACATTATGTATGGCGGAGGAGATTTCCGGAATATCCTGGCCGGCGTTGATGGCAGGATGTGTCTCGACACTTCGGAGGCGCTCCGGCGTGTCCCCGCAGGATTCCCCGCAGACGGCCCTGATGCGATGTTTTACAAACTGAGGAACTTCTGCCTGGTGTGGGCGCCTGATGACCATTTTGTGACCGCCCCCGCGCTGGTGGAACGCCTGACCGGCATCTTCCAAACCACCAAACCCTTTTTAGACTACACCAACCGGGCCATCACCTTCGCGCGGGAAGAGCTTTGATTACAACGCATTAGCTGCACCGTTGTATAATTTGGCGCGTTATTGTTGTATAATTTGGCGCGTTTTTGTTGTATAATTTGGCGCAAAATTATATTTGTCAAATGAAAGGGAACAATTGAACACTCCTACTCCTTCAAACACCCGATCGGAACCACGCAGACACCGTCGTCACGGCGGTAGGCATACCTGCCGACACCTACCAAGACCATCTTAAAAGCTGGAGCGTTCATGCGCTCCGTATCAATGATTTTTTCCAACGAATGCAACGTGGCAGCACCTTCGGAAATGAGTTTCTCGCCTCCAAGCTTGATTTCAACAAGTCCATATTGGCCGTTACGCAAATGAATCACGGCATCGCATTCCAAGCCGTTTTTGTCGCGGTAATGATACACACGGCCATGAAGCGCCTCGGCATATACACGAAGATCACGTACAGCCATGGTTTCAAAGAAAAGTCCCATGGTGCGCAGGTCATTCATCAGATCGTCAGGCCCGATGCCTAAAGCGGCAACCGCAATGGAGGGGTCCGTGAAGTAGCGCGTATCCGATGTGCGGATAGCGGTCCGGCTGCGCAGATTGGGATTCCATGCCCCCATGTCCTCCACCACAAAAATCTTGTTAAGCGCATGCAGATACGACAAGACCGTCCCCTCACTCATACTTTCGCTATTGGCTTTGATGTCATCACAGATGGCCTTGATGGAAACCTGCGTGCCCTGGTATCGTGAATAGCTTCGCAACAGCCGCTTTACCGCTTCAGAGTCACGGGAAACCCCGTCCACCCTTGACAAGTCCCTTTCCGCCACCGCTTCAACGTAATTGAACGCCTGCTGTAGCGAAGCCTCGGCATCCATGTCCAATGCGGCAGGCCATCCGCCCCTGCAAATCAGGTAGGCCAGACGCTCCAACTCCATTTTGTTGCCGCCGCCTTCCGGCTCCCTGCCGTCAAACAAATCCCCTAAAGAGACATCTCCAACAGAATCCCCCGATTCCCAAAGCGACATAGTTCGCATTGTCAACCATGCGAAACGTCCGGTACCGGAATGATGCAGGGCACTTGTATCGGGCGGCACAGCCGAACCTGTCAGTATGAACTGCCCCACATGCTGTTCTCTGTGATCAACCTCAAACCTGACAGCATCCCATAAACGGGGGGCCAGCTGCCACTCGTCAATGAGCCGGGGTGTGGCCCCCGACAATAGCCTTTTCGCCGCCGTTGCCGCCAACATTATATTTTCCTCCATCTCCTCGGGGTCATTCATGTAAATGCTGCTGGCAGCCATCTGTTCCGCCGTAGTGGTCTTACCGCACCATTTGGGTCCCTGAATCAAAACCGCACCCGACGAAGCCAACAATGACCGCAAAACGCCATCCGCAATTCTCTTTCTATAATTCATTACAATTCAAATATTTTTAATCGAATAACGACGAGTCATACGCTTTATTGTATAATTTGGCGTATTTTTATTGTATAATTTGGCGCAATTTCGTTGTATAATTTGGCATCGGGGAAAGATTTGTCTGAAAGGATGGGAGGGTATTAAAGACCGACATGTCGTAATAAAATGACGGTGAAAAATAGATTTTATTGTAATAAAATGACGGTAAAAAATATTTTTTTTTGTAACAAAATGACAGTATACTGCTTTTACCTTTGCTTGTCATTTTGATAATATCGGCATTCAAATCAAAGCATTTAACAATTAGCAAGCAACAGCAACCATCTTTATCACAACGCATTAGTTGTACCGTTGTGCAATTTGGCGCGTTGCCTCACAGCACGTCATGGATGACATTTGAGCCGCCGGAGGTGCTGCATCCTGCAGTGGCAGCGTTGCCGGTATAGTGCAGGTCGCTGGCACCGGAAAGGCTGGCCTTGATGCTGATATCGCAGTGGATGAACGCATCGCTTGAACCCGACATGGAGCCTTCGCAACGGTCGCAGGAAAGGGCGTATCTTTTCCCCACCACCTTTCGGATGATGCTGCTGGCACCCGACAAATCCAGTTTAAGGGTTGTAACCTGGCCCTCCAGCTCCGCATCGGAGGCACCGCTCAACTCAACGTCAAGATTGGAACCTTTCACGAAGCCCCTGAAGTTTGAACCGCCCGACAAGTCCAGCTCAATGTCATCGGCCTCAATGTCGCCATAGTAGTCGGAGGCACCCGAAAGCTCCACCTCCGCCTTTTTCCCCTTCAAAGGGAAGGGCGAGCGGAAATCGGATGCGCCGGAGAGCTCAACCTTCTTCAAGTCAGGATTGTATGGCAGCACCACCTTCAGGGCGGAACCGCGCGTGTTGGTCATAGGCTTTAGGCGGATAACCAGCTTGTCGCCATCCTTCTCAACCACAACTCTTGCAATAATTTTATCGCCTGCCGTGACTGAAATTTGATTCGCCATGTCACTTACGGTGACATCAAACGCATCCTCCACCTGTAATTCCGTGTAAGTGCCTTCAATATTGTAATTCATGGTAACAGGCTCCCCTGCATCCTTTTCACATCCGCAGAAAAGCATCGGAACAAGTAATGCAAATGCAGCAAAATATCTCCTCATAATATCCGTCCACAGTTATAAACCATTGGGTCATCGGTTTTTAGTTTAATAGTAAAGTCAATTTCAACAGATGGCAAAAATACATGAAATAGGGATACAGATGGAATGTTCCGCACTTTTTTTTCAACGCATGGGCAATAAAGCGGCGGCGGGATAAGTTATGAAAATGTTAAGATGTGAAGGTGTGAAGATGTGAAAAAACACTTTCACAGATTGTTGTTTTTTTTAAGTAACGGTAACATAAAGGTATCTATTCCTCATGAAGCGGATGCAGGAACGCGGCGGGGAAACGCACGAACGCGGTGCTCTCCTTCAGTGCCAGCTCCTGTCCGCGGCAGCGCAAAAACAACCGGCCATCCCTGTATGACAGATCCAATTCGTCCAGATTAATCCCATACACCAGCAGCTGCTGCCCGTCCCAACGGTATCCCTGAAAATGCATCGGATTCTCCCACTGCTCCACCAGCAGGGACTGCTGGCCAGTTACAGAGGAATCGGTTCCAAGCAACGGCACAGAAAGTTGCACCGAAGCGATGCAAACATCCGACAACACAATCTCCTCCCCTTCTGCCGGAAGCGAATCCGGCATTGAAAGTGAATCGGCTGTCACCGGTGCCTGTGCCGCTTCGGCACGTGCCACCGGCATTGGGCGGTAAGTGACCACCTGTACTGTGTCGCGTCCGCGCATCTCATGCCACCGGGCGATATTCTCCCTGGTAAAACGCTTTATAACTTGGAAAGACACAACCGCACAGCTTGCGGCAACACCTACCAGCACACCCAGAAAGAGATAAAAGAGGTTCTGCTTTTTACGCCGTGTCCACATGGCTTATCGTATCATGATCTGATATGGAAGCATGGCCTGCACTCCGCTACGGCCGCGCAGACTCCTCTCAAGCTCGCAATATGGTGCGAACGCCGCAGGCACCGCATTACGGCTGTTCCGGACAATACGCGCTCCGGACAATGCTGTCAGCATCCTGCTGAAAAAGTTCTCCATAACGGGTCGTTCCAAAACGGCATATTTGGAGAGTTTGGCCTGCTCAGCGGCAATGCGTATGGCCAAATCCAAGCCGCCAAGCGTATCCACCAGACCTTTGCCCAACGCCTGTTTTCCTGTCCATACACGCCCCTGGGCTATTTCATCCACATAACGGACACCAAGCCGGCGACCGTCAGCGACACGGCGCACAAAGGTGTCATAGAAACGGTCAACTGACTGCTGGACTATTTCAGACTCGGATTCCGTCATTGTACGCATCCCGTTCAGCCAGTCGGAAGATGAGTTTGTGTTCACTGTCTCCACATCAATGCCCAGTTTGCGGGAAAGCGTGCGGCCAAGGCTGGGAACAAGCCAAAAAACACCGATGGAGCCAGTGATGGTAGTAGGTTCCGCAACGATGCGGTCAGCTGCGCAGGCAATATAATATCCGCCCGAAGCGGCATAGTCGCCCATAGAGACAATTACTGGACGATCCTTTTTGAGCAGTGTCACCTCACGCCATATCTGCTCGGACATCAGGCCGCTACCTCCGCCTGAATTGATACGGAGCACCACCGCCTTGACCGATTTTTCGTTTCGCAGCTTACGGAGGGTTTCCAGCATACCGGAGCCGATTTCATCCGAGCCTCCCTCACCGTCAACCACAGTACCGGTGGCATACACCACCGCCACCTTGTATGGAGCGGAAACGGACGAATGCAGGTTCTGCAGATAATCGGAATAGGCCACCTCGCACACCTTGGCGGTATCACGCGCATACGCCCTAGTTTTCAACAGGCTACGGTACAAGTCATCGTAGGCCAGCCCGTCCACGAAACGGGTGGAGAGAGCCGCATGGGGATTGTCAAACAACATCAGATTGTCTGCCACCACACGGACTGATTTCTCATCAATCCTACGGGCTTTTGCAATGTCACTGCAGTAAACACCCCACACGGACTGCAGGTATTCATTCACCTGTAGTCGGTTGGCCTCACTCATTTTACGGGACATGAAAGGTTCCACCGCACTCTTGAACGTGCCGTGGCGCACCACCTGAACATCCACATCAAGTTTGTCCAGCAATTCCTTGTAGAACATCACCTGTGCGGAAAGCCCGTTGAACATCAGCGACCCCATCGGGTGCATGAAGATGGAGTCGGCAGCTGTGGCCAGATAGTAGTCGCTCTGGTTCATGGAAATGCCATAGGCAAATACAAACTTGCCGCTCTCCTTGAAACGCAGAAGAGCATCGCGCATCGCCTCCAAAGTGGCGGGACTTGCGGAAATCTGCCCCAACTCAAGCGAAACGCCCTTTATATTCTGATCATCAGCAGCATTTTTAAGCACTGCATCCCAATCGTTCAGACCTATATAGTTAAGTCCCCGGTCAGAGGCAAACATCTGGTATGGATTGTCTCCGGAGACACGCTCCTGCACCTCCGAATTCCTGACATCCAGCACAAGGACACTGTTCGGCTTCACAGGCGTGGAACCGGACATGGAGGCGAAACCCACCACCAACAGCAGCACAAACATCAACACCCCCAGCAGCAGCATCCCTGCCATGGTGGCCAGCATGATTTTGAAAAAACCTTTCATCTTGACGGTCTTTAAAGGTCTGTTACTGGAACTCCCTTATATTTGCAAAATTGAAATTTATCCTAAAGGTGATCATGTGATGGTTCACACTTGTCCATGGCAAATCGGCATCGCTGGTGATGCCGTATTTTTCCCGATAGCTCTCCATTTCAGTACGGGTCATGAAAAGCCCGAAATTGTAGCCGTAGGTCAGCGAACCGGTTATCGGAAGCTTCTCCCGCGTACGTTTCCTGTATTTTGTCGGGAAATACAGGCCGAACTCCGGACGCAGGTAGAGATTTCCCATATTGGTTTCAGAATACTTGTCCGGAGCCATGGCGAAATGGGCCGCCAGACCGTAAATGCAGGGGCTCATGTCCCAAGTGCCGACAAAGGAGCAGTGGAATGTGCCCACCACGTTGTGGATCATGTCATCACCAAGCCCGATCTGGTACATTATGCTCTGCTGCATAAAGCGGTTGCCGATGCCGTAATACTGGCTGCAGGAATAGCCAAGACCGACCATCGGTGTCACATCCATAAGGCTGGCGCCAACGCCAAGTGTCATTCCGTGGCGCATCACCGCCAGGCTCTTCCCCGATTTGGAAAAATTGTTCTTCTGCTTACGGCGGTTGTTCTGCGCCTCCGCGTCTGTGACGGAAATCAGCAACGCCAAAAGCAGAAAGCCAGGGAACAGTGATTTTCCGATTTTCCTAATAAACTGATAATACATATTTTACCTAAAATAATTTTATTTTTTTAATAATTGCAAATATACATGAAATCGGAATATGAAAAGCATCGTCTGCAGATAAATTTTTTTCACACTCTCCAGTGCCGGAAGCGGACGAAGCAATCTTTTTTTTTATTATCTTTGTCTTTTGTTTCACATGGTTGGATATTTAATCGTATAATATTTATAATCATATATATATATTTTTATAGAATGCCCTTTATTGATGAAAATCCGGAGAAAATGTTCTACCGCATAGGTGAAGTGGCCGACATGTTCGGGGTGAATCCTTCACTGATCCGCTTTTGGGAACATGAGTTTGACACCTTCAAACCATTCAAGAACAAGAAGGGTACCCGCTTCTTCACCAAGGAGGACATAGGGACATTCCAGCAAATATATTACCTTGTCAAGGAGCGCGGACACACCCTGCAAAGCGCGAAGGAACTTCTGCGCAACAAGCCTGAGACGGTGGAGAAAAACCGCGAAATATACAATTCACTCTGTAAGATCAGGCATTTCCTGACCGAAATCAAAGCCAGCCTCTGAAATGAACATACATTGTTTTGTATTTAACCAAATCTTTGTAAACACATATCTGATTGCCGATGACAACGGGGATGCAGCCATCATCGACCCCGGATGCAGCGACGTCTCGGAGGAGAGGCAGCTGCGTCAGGCGGTGGAAGAGGGCGGCCTCAAAATCCGCTACCTGCTGCTGACCCACGCGCATGCCGACCACATACAGGGCTGCGAATGGGCGAAGAGAAATTTTCCGGAAGCGGTGCTTGCGGCCCATCCGGACTGTACCGGCGACTACCGGCGCGCCAATGCCTATAGCGGATTGTTCGGCTTTCCGGAACGCAACTACCCGCCGATAGATCAGTTCCTGACCCATGGGGATGAAATCCATTTCGGCGAAATCACACTGCAGGTGCTGCACACACCGGGGCATGCCCAAGGATGCGTCTGCTACCACGCGGTGGCGGAACAGCTGCTCTTCAGCGGCGACACACTGTTTCAGGGCAGCGTGGGACGCACCGACCTGCCTGGCGGCTCGCAGCGAGAACTGCTCCAAAGCCTGCGCACAGTGCTGGCACCACTTCCACCGGAAACGCGCGTGCTTTGCGGCCACGGTGCAGAGACCACGCTTGGCGCGGAACGGCAGTATAACCCCTATTTTTCATTTTAATTTAAATAGAACCAACAACTTATAATATGAAGAACAACGAAGGCTATTCCCGCCAGGACAACTATCCGGAAGAGACCACCCGCAGCCTCTCAGCGCACTATCGGGAAATCCTGTCGCTTCTGGGTGAGGATGCAGAACGGGAAGGGCTGCTGAAAACACCCGAACGGGTGGCCAAGGCGATGCAGTTTTTCACCCAAGGATACCACTGCAACCCGGAAGAGATACTGAAATCTGCCCTCTTCAAGCAGGACTACAAGGAAATGATTGTAGTCAAGGACATTGAGATATATTCACTTTGCGAACACCATCTGGTCCCATTCTTCGGGAAGGCGCATGTGGCCTACATCCCTGACGGCACCATTGTGGGGCTGAGCAAAATCCCACGGGTGGTTGAGGCCTTTGCCCGCCGCCTGCAGATTCAGGAGCGGCTCACCACACAGATCAAGGAGTGCATTCAGGAGACGCTTCATCCCTTAGGCGTGGCAGTGGTCATTGAAGCGCAGCACCTCTGCATGTCGATGCGGGGAGTGCAGAAGCAGAATTCGGTGACAACCACTTCCGATTTTACCGGAGCGTTTTTAAAACAGTACAACACACGGCAGGAGTTTTTGCGCATAATCGGCGCACACCTGCACTAAACAGGCATGACATGAAAAAAATCCTGACTATAATTATCGCAATGCTTCCGCTGGCCGCCATGGCACAGCAGCAGACCTTCCGCTGGGGGCTTCAGATAGGATGGCACGGCGGCGTGTACCAATGCAGCAACCAGGAGCTGTCCGGCAGCCAGAACAGCATCTACGACTTCGGCGCCCAGTTCCGTCTCGGAGGACGGCTGTACGGAGCAACCGGCCTGAACTGTCACGTGGCCAACCAGTCTTTCTCGCGCGGCGACTCCACCTGCGACCTCAAACAGGACTATATAGGCATTCCGCTACGCATCGGCTTCCAACCTGTTTCGCGCAAGGACTGGAACTGGAATATCGAGACAGGCCTGGAATATCGCGGCAGTGTTTTCATCTCCCCCAACGATTGGGGGCTTGACCGTGACAGCAGGGAGCTGAACCGCCATCATCTGGACCTTGTTGCCGGTACGGGCGCGGACTGGGGGCGGCTTAACGTGAACCTGTCCTACCGCCGCGTCTTCAGCGGCCCTGTACGCGACGCCAGCCAAAGCGACGACCAGCTTTGGATTTCAATCGGATTTTTCTTCAAATAAAATTAAAAAGGACAATTAATCATTTTAAACTTCAATAACATGAACGACATCACCAGCCTACAGCCAAACAGCGTATGGAAATATTTCCATGCCATCAACCAGATTCCCCGCCCCTCCAAAAAAGAGGGCAAAATGATTGCCTACCTGATGGAGACCGGGAAAAGCCTCGGACTGGAAACCCTCAGGGACGAAGCGGGCAACGTACTCATCCGCAAACCGGCCACACCGGGGAAGGAGCAGGTCACACCCATCATTTTTCAGGCGCACATGGACATGGTCTGCGAAAAGAACAGCGATGTGGATTTCAATTTTGAAACCGATGCCATCCGCACACGCATTGACGGCGAATGGCTGAAGGCTGAAGGCACCACCCTCGGCGCCGACGATGGAATCGGCGTTGCCATGGCACTGGCCATCCTTGAGAGCAAGGATATCGCCCACGGACCGATCGAGTGCCTCTTCACCGTGGACGAAGAGACCGGCCTTACCGGAGCATACGCTTTGGGGAAGGACTTTCTGAAAGGCAAAATGCTGCTTAATCTCGACTCGGAGGACGAAGGGCAGTTTTTCATCGGCTGCGCAGGCGGCAAAAACACCGAAATCACCATCGATTTTGAGGAGGAGGATGTGCCTAAGAACAGCAAAGCCTTCCGCGTGATGGTGAAAGGGCTGCAGGGCGGACACAGCGGCGACGACATCAACAAGAAGCGTGGAAACGCAATAAAGATACTGACACGTATCCTGCATGAGGCCACATTCGCATACGACGCGGAACTGGCGCACATTGACGGCGGCAACCTGCACAACGCCATCGCCCGCGAAGCCTCCGCAGTGCTGGTGATGCAGAGTCACCTGGAGGATGAGTTCACAAACTACATACATACTTTCGGCAAGACGGTCAAACACGAGCTGAAGAACAGCGATGCAGGCGTGCAGGTGGAAATCGAGCCTGTGGCTCTGCCGGCAAAGGTGATTGATAACTATACCCAATGCGATCTGGTGCAGGCGCTCTACGCCTGCCCGCACGGTGTATTAGCCATGGACCAGGATATAGAGGGCTTTGTAGAGACCTCAACCAACCTTGCCTCAGTCAAAACCGTGGGCAAACAGATAAAGATAGTCACCAGCCAGCGCTCCTCAATCGAGAGCAAGAAGGATGACGCTGCCAACATGGTGGCCTCCGCATTCGAGCTGATGGGTGCCGAGGTGGAGTTCGGCGACGGCTATCCCGGATGGAGCCCCAACGGAGATTCGAAGGTGCTTAAGCTGATGAAGCAGGCCTACCAGAACCTCTTCAAGAAGGATCCGCAGGTGCTGGTTATCCATGCCGGTCTGGAATGCGGCCTGATAGGGGAGAAATATCCGGAGATGGATATGATCTCATACGGTCCGACGCTTCGCGGCGTGCATTCTCCTGACGAAAAGCTGCTCATCCGCACCGTGCAGGAGGTCTGGGACCTGACTCTCGAATTCATCCGGCTGCTGGATTAGCGCATGCGCATCGGCCTGCTTTCGGACACCCACGGTTTCCTGCTTCCGCCGCTGCTGGATTTCTTTTCCGGCTGTGACGAGTTATGGCATGCAGGCGACATCGGGAATCTGGAGACACTTCAGGCATTGCGGGCGTTCAAGCCGCTGCGGGCGGTATGCGGCAACATCGACGGACGTGAAATCCGGATGGAATGCCCGGAAGAGCTGATTTTTACTGTTGAGGGGCTGAAAGTCTGCATGATTCATATCGGCGGCTACCCAGGCCACTACTCCCCGCGCGGAAAGACGCTGATTGCAACGCACCGCCCCGGATTGTTTGTAAGCGGACACTCCCATATACTGAAGGCGATGCCGGACCGCAGGAACAACCTTCTGCACCTCAACCCCGGTGCGGCAGGATACCACGGATGGCAGCAGTTCACAACCGCAATGCGCTTCTCAATCCGCAACGGAACACCCGAAGATTTGGAGATTTACCAGATCGGGCGCAACGAAGCGGCAGCATACCGATAATAAAAAAAAAGATGGCCTAGGCCATCTTTTTTTATGTACTGTTTAAAGGCTATTTCAGTCCCAGCACCTCCAGACCCTCACGGAAACGGATGTCGCGCGGTACGCCGCTGTTATTGATACGGTCGATGTCCTGCTGCATCTCCGGCTTGATGACACCGTTCTCCTTCGCGAACTTCTCCGCGAAGCGGAAATCACCCTCGCCCTGCGTGGCCAGAATCACACTGGCCCAGGACTCCATCGCGGCCTTGGCTTTGGCATAATCGATATGATATACACCGTTTTCATCGCGGGTGAAGGCACCCTGTGCATACATATAATTAAAGCACATCGCATTGGCGATGCCGTGCGCCTCACCTGCGCCGAACCGCACGGAGCGGAAAAGTCCGGCAATGTAGGTGGTGATGGCATCCGCCTCGGTTATATTGGTGATTTCGCCTTTTTCAATCAGACGGCATACCAGGAAAAGGCCCAGAATGTCAGCCTTTGCCTCCTCCCAATTGGAGCGCTGGGTCTTCATGGCATCGTCCACACTGCCCTTGCCATTGACCGTCTCCTTGATGCCCAGGCCGTGCGCAACCTCGTGGAAGGTAACATTCCAGAAGAAGGCGTCGAATTTCAGATGTTGCAGGGCATCCTCGTCCAGAATCAGCTTGCCGATCGGCATCATGATTTTTTCAAATTTGGCCTGCATCGCGTTGCGGAGCTGCAGACGGCGCGTCCCCTTCTTCGCTTGGACACGGTCATCATTAGGCAGGTTGATGGCGATGGTCTTGCTGCCCGCATTGCAGTCACCGGCATAGTATACGGCATCATACACATTCATGTCGGATGATGTTCCCGGCTTGAAGGTCTTGTATTTCGGGTCGCAGGGCAGCTCCTTCTGCAGGCCGGGCAGCATTCCGACAAACTTTGCCAGTTCCTTGCTCCGCTCCACATCCTTCAGCACTATGAAGGCTTCGTAGGAGGCCTTTGCGTTGTTCAGGTTGTCGTCATAGTTCTCGATCGGCCCGACCACAAAATCGAGACGGCCGTTCTTCATATCCATCCAGGCCAAATCGCTGGCCAGATAGTCGTCGGTTTCGAATGCCTTTTTCCGCTCAGTCAGGTATTTTTTCATACCGGGATCCTCAGCAAGTTGGGCGGCGGAATCAAGCAGGCGGCAGACCTCCCCTATTTCAGCAGCATATTCCTCATGGTACCAGACCGATTTCAGTTTGCCCTCATCGTCACGGCGCAGCACCGTATAGAGGCTGCTCTTGTCCGTATTCTCAAACGCCTCATATTCCTCGGCGGTGATATCGGCCGGATAATAGCAGCATCCGGGGCGTTTCTCCACATATCCGGACACGAAGGGTTTGTTGGCGTCCAGCCGGTTCCACGGACCGTACTGGATCATTGCAAACTCCTTGGCATACACATCCGAAATGGTGTCCAGAAGGGTTTTGTCACCGAAAGTCTGTTTCCAGAAGAGGTCGTCCATAATTTCGGAAATCCGTACAAAAATGGGTATCAGATGCTTTTCGTTTTCCGAAAGTCCGGCCACCAGATCGGAGGTCAGGTCGAACCAGGCGTACTCCTCCACCATGGCCTTGCAGGGTGATACGGACTGCTGCGGCGCCTCCGCAGCCTTTTTCTTACAGCCGGCACAGGCCAAACAGGCAAAAGTTACCAGCAGACAATAAGTTAACATGTTTTTCATCGCGCATTATTTTTTGTTGAAATTTTTTGCAAAAATATCGCTTTTTCCATTAGGATTTTACGGATATTTGCATTTTATAACAAATTGTGGAATCAATTATGGAAAATGCTCTGTCGTATGGATGCTGCACATTGGCAGTCATACCGTTAATGGAATCGCCAACCCATCGTTCGGAGATGGTGAGCCAGTTGCTGTTCGGGGAAAGCTACCGGGTGCTTTCCGAAACCGGGGAATGGTTGGAGGTGGAGACAGATTTCGACCACTACCACGGCTTCATAGCCGCCAACCAACATGAACCGCTTTCCGAATCCGATTACTGGTACTGGTGCGAACGGCCGGTCCGGGCAACAACCGCCTCCATACGGCTTTATTGCAGCAACAAGGACATGCTGATCACCATTCCGCCCGCCTCCACCCTGCCGGACGACAAGGGACGGCCATTTAGCATCGGGGAGCAGCTGTTTTCTCTGCAAAGCCCCTTCCCTGCCATGTCCTTGCAGGACATACTGCAACAGTACGAGGGTGCACCCTACCTGTGGGGCGGACGCACACCATGGGGTGTGGACTGTTCGGGGCTCACTCAGGCAGCATACAAAACACAGGGCATAGCACTCCCGAGAGATGCCGCCGAACAGCAGCCTCTGGGCAGGGACATACTGCTTTCACAGGCCATTTTCGGAGACCTTGCCTTTTTCCAGGATGCGGAAGGGCGCATTGTCCATACGGGAATAATGCTTGGCAACCGGCAAATCCTGCACAGCAGCGGGCAGGTACGTGTCGACGGGATCGACCAAGTCGGCATTTTCCGGAAAAACGGACACCAACATACCCACAAATTACACAGTATCAAAAGAATCTCCCGCTTATCCTAAACATTCCCCTAACTGAAACGCCATGTTACAAAATGCCGAAACCACTCCTATAGTGCCAAAGGAACTTGCCTCTGCAGACAGCATCAGGACCACTCTGCACGACAGCCTGTCCAATATCCGGAACCTGAGTGATGTCAAGGAGGTCATCACCGGAGAGAACCCGATTATGAAGGATGCCATGACATCCATCATCGACCTGGCAGCCAAGTTTGTCCCAAAACTGATCACCGCCATCCTGGTTCTATGGATCGGCTTCAAGCTGATCAAGATGCTGAAGAAGGCTCTGACCAAGCTCATGGAGAAGCAGAAGCTGGAGATGTCGCTGAAAAGTTTCCTCACCTCCTTCCTTGACGTTGTGCTGAAAATACTGGTAATCATCATGGTGATGGACATTGTGGGCATCAAGGTCACATCATTCATTGCAATTGTGGGTGCGGCAGGATTGGCCATCGGCATGGCGCTGCAGGGCACGCTACAGAATTTTGCCGGAGGTGTGATCATCCTGCTGCTGAAGCCCTTCCGTGTAGGCGATTACATCGAGTGCAAAACCTATAAGGGCTTTGTGCGCGACATCCGCATTTTCCACACCATCATGCAGCCTTTCAACGGACGCACAATTATTGTACCCAATTCAGAACTTGCCACCACATCACTCATAAACCATACCCGCGAACCGCAGATACGGCTGGATGTCGAAGCGAGCGTGGCCTACGGCACCGACCTCGCCTTCGCCAAACAGGTGCTTGAACAGGTGGTGAACGATGATCCGATGATTCTGAAGGATCCGATACCGAAAATCGCCGTCAAAGAATTGAACAACAGCTCCGTGGATTTTGCCTTATGGCTCTGGGTAAAGACAGAGGACTATTGGACTGTCTGGATGCGCATCCGCGAAAACATCTACAACGCCCTATACGCCAACCACATTGAAATACCGTTCCCGCAGGTACGGGTGCATACGAAATAACAGCCTGATACAAAAGTTCACAATTTTGTGGTCCACAAAGTTGTGAACTTATTGGAAAAAGTGTTACTTTTGCATTCTGAACAAAGATATTCGCAAAAACAATGAAAAAGGCGTTTGTATATGGCATAGCTGTTGAAGGTGAGAACTTTACTGACCGTGTTGAAGAGACACGAAGATTGAAGCTTGATTTTGAAAACGGCCAGAATGTGATTCTAATCTCTCCGCGCCGGATGGGAAAGACTTCGCTGGTGAGGAAAGTGGTGTCACAGGTTGACACCAGTAAAGTGGCTGTCGTAAGCCTTGATATTTACGATTGCCGTACGGAGTATGACTTTTATAACAAACTGGTGGCGGCGACATTGGGGCAGACTTCGGGCAAAGGGGAGCTGATGTTGCGCAACATTAAGGAATTTCTGACACGCCTGACTCCGAAAATTTCATTCGGGGTGGATGCCAACAGCAAAATGTCTGTGTCGTTGGGCATCACATCGAAGGACTATTCGCCTGAAGAAATCCTGCAGCTTCCTGAAAAAATGGCGCATAAGATAGGGAAGCATATTGTTATATGTATTGATGAATTCCAACAAATCGGCTCTTTCCCCGATTCGCTTGAGGTGCAGAAGCGGATTCGAGGTGTGTGGCAGTTGCAGCAGAATGTCTCCTATTGTCTGTTTGGCAGCAAGAAACACATGCTGGCCAATCTGTTTCAGGACAAACGGATGCCTTTCTACCAGTTTGGAGACATACGGTTTCTTAAGCCAATCGCCACTTCCGACTGGATTCCCTTCATCCGCCAGAAATTTGAAAAGAACGGGCAGACTATTTCCGACGGGCAGATAGCAAAAATTTGCGATGCGGTGGACAACCAATCCTCATATGTGCAGCAGTTGGCATGGAATGTGATGCTGAACAGCGATGCCGTGATAGAGGATGCCGATGTTGAAGCTGCGATTGATGAGCTGATAGATCAGAACACTGTTCTTTTCATGCAGCAGACGGAGGGACTGTCTTCCTACCAGATGAATTTTCTTAAGGCGCTTGCAGCCGGAGAAACCAGTGATTTCACCTCAGTGTGCGTCATGAAAAAATATAATTTGGGATCGAAATCGAATATCAGCCGGATACAGGAGGCTTTGGTAAGGAGGGAGCTGATTGAGAAATCAGGTGGCAGGGTTCTGATTGCCGATCCGGTTTTCCGCTTGTGGCTGCTCCGCGAATATATGCGGTGAGCTTTGATGAGCATTTTTTTGTTAAGATGTTAAGGTGTAAAATCTTTCATTTACATCTTCACATTTTAACATCTTCACTTCTTTATTCCTTCGCAACCGCTGATAGGTTCATTTTTTCCTTAGCAGGGAGAGTTTGTATCCCTTTTTTGCCTACCTTTGCAGCGTCAAACGTCCGGAGCCCCGTAAGGGACAGCGGGCGGGCGACAGACATATTGAAAAGGCGATGAGTTCAGATTCCTGCGCTTTTTATTTTCGGTTTTTATGGTTAATGCCGGGTTGGGAATCCTTGGCGACAGAAAATGCGATGAAGGGGCATTGGTGTAAAATAGGATACCTGAGAAAGCGCACATGGTTCATGCTGACACTTGGACTGCTGCTGCCGCTTACTGGCAGCGCCCAGTGGTCAAAGGGCGCTGCAGGCATGCTTCGGTACCATTGCGCCGGCTGCACCGGCATCCCCGACCTTACGGTTTCGCGCAGCACAATCTCCATGCAGGACATAGTTTGGGGTGACATCACCCTCCGTGATTCCATCGGCCAAACCGTAGCGGAGTTGAAGGGGGTGCGATTCAACGGCAGTGCGGACACCGCCCGGGTTGGCGGCCTGTACCGTTTCATCACCCGCCGTAACGGTTATGTGCAGATGCTGCTCTACCAGCCTATGGAATGGTCACCGGGGCAGTATGAGAGTTTCACCTATGAAATCCCGACGGTACGGAGGGAGAGGGAGGAAAAGTTAAGGAATTAATACATATTTGAACTTAAGATTCGAGTTGTTTCGTTTATATATTATTGTAATATAAAAAAATTTCAAAAACTAAAACTAAAAAATTATGACACATAAGTTAGTTAAGAGAGTTGCAGCGGATATCGAATCGTATTTCGAGAGAATGGGTGTTGAAATGGGTTTCAACATAATGTTTTCAAACGAGATGCAAATGAAGATGCAGTTGCTTTATTTCCTTAATGAGGAGGGGATAGAACATAATTATTGCCTGTTGACTGAATACCGTGTTCCTACGGACCGTCTGAAAGGGGACTATCCTTGGCACAACCGCTACGGAACTCCGCAGGATATGTATGTTGATTTGGTTGCATATGATGATGAAAATAAATATGTTCCTATCGAAATCAAGTACAGGACCCGCAGTGTGGAGTCGATAGACATGCTTGTCTTCGGCCAACCTGAGAAGGGCGTTGATCGGCTTTGTGACCAAGGTGCCCAGAATCTGGGCATGTACGGTTTCTGGAAGGATGTGCGGCGCATTGAGCTGATACACGAAACCTTCCATAATGTTGAAAATGGCATAGTGCTGTTTCTTACCAATGACCCTGTTTACTGCACCCGTAAAGAGGGCGCTGTGGACAAGAATGTGAACTATTATGCATTCCGTATGACCGAAGGGCGTAAAGTCGACGGTGATGAAATGAAATGGAAAAGGGAGGATAGTGATATGGCAGCAAAGTACCCGGGCTTTAAGCTCGATGGAAAATACACTGTCAAATGGACGGACGTTGAAGCGCACAGCACACCGCGCAGCCGTCGTGATTTCAGTTATTGCATGTTGATAGTTTAAAAATAATCAAGAAGTTATATTTTTTTGTCTGTGGAAAAAGCAAAACATACATTACATGACAAAATAAAAAAGGAAAAAACGAATCTTAACTGAGGCATTCTATATTTTTCAATAATTAAAACTTGTTTATTATGATAAAATTAGTTAACATTGATGCGCCTACGCATCTGTCAGAAAAAGTTGTAAACTCAAGAATTCCAGAGTTTGTTATGGATGTTGTATCCCCCTCCAATCCAAAAGTACAA
>DBYD01000023.1:7954-40899 GCA_002309855.1 Bacteroidales bacterium UBA1195 | reverse complement strand
CCCATCCTGAAGAAATACCTCAACAACGAACGGCTCTCGCTCACGCAGATTGCCGACCAAATGAACTTCAGCTCGTTGAGCTATTTCAGCCGCTACTGCACCAAGCACCTCGGCCAGTCGCCGAGCGAGTACAGGAGGAGCTTGCAACCGAGGGGGTAATTTTTCAGGGTTGCACAATTTTCCGTGCAATCCTGCGTTACGGGTATATTAAATTTTAAAGTAATACTGTTATGTTTTTCCAAGTCTATGGGGCAAATGCCCTCATCCAATGGGGAATGCTGCTGGTGGTGCTGGCAGGTCTGATTCTCTGGAACGAATTCGCACGCCGCACCAAAATGGGCGGTGCCATCACCTTCTTTGTAATCCCGGTGCTGCTGACGGTCTATTTCGCCGCCATCGCCATCGGTGCCCGCAGCGGTGCCGAATGGGCACTGAACAACCAGACGCACATCTACATGAACGGATGGTTCCACTATGCCAAGCTCTATGCCGCCCTGACGGGCTGCATCGGCTTCATGATGATTAAGTACAAATGGGGTATCGGTGCCAAGCATTGGTTCAAACCATTCCCGTTTGTGATTGTTGCCATCAACATCCTGATTGCCGTCGCCTCCGACTTCGAGAGTGCTGTGATGGGCTGGAACAAGTGGTGGCTCAGCAGCGAAGGCGTGTGGTTGTATGGCGGCTGGCACAATGTGTTCAACGGATTGGCCGGCATGCTTAACATCTTCTGCATGACCGCATGGTGGAACGTCTATTCCTCGAAGGACAAAAAGGACATGATCTGGGCCGACATGACGTGGGTCTATATCATCATCTACGACATCTGGAACTTCGCCTACACCTACAATTGCCTCCCCACCCACAGCTGGTATTGCGGCATCGCCCTGCTGCTTGCTCCTACGGTGGCTGCATTGTTGTGGAACCGTGGCGGTTGGATTCAGAACCGCGCCAACACGCTGGCTATCTGGTGCATGTTTGCCCAGGTGTTTCCGCTCTTCCAGGAGACCTTCAAGGACGGTCGCCAGTGGTTCAGCTGGGCCGTGCTGCCCGTGCAGTATCCTGACGGCATCGAGACCGTCAAGCAACTCTACGAGGTTGCCGGAGGCGAAGCAGCCGCTGTGGGCACGACAGTGGACAGCGTGGCTGCCAATCCCACGATGATGACCGTAATCAGCGCACTGGCCCTGCTCACCAACATCATCGCCATCACCTACATCATCTGTGTGTCGAAGAAACGTCACATCAACCCCTACAAGGAGGATGTCTTCGTCAACCAGAAGTACTACAAGGACGCTATGGCCCGCGCAGACGTGGCATAGCACGACAGCTGAACACAAAAGCAGGGAAGTTTTTCTTCCCTGCTAAACAACACCCCGCCGCCATAACGGCTGTGGCGACGATGATTATTCCAATATGTTTACCTCAATTTTATTATTTTTGCAGTATCTGTTTTTTATTTATCTTTGCAGCGTGAATTATTGAAAGTATGAATGCGCTGATTATCGGAATATTGCTACCTTTAGCCGGAACAATGCTGGGTTCTGCCTTCGTTTTTTTCATGAAAAAGGAGATCCACGACCGGCTAAAGAAGACGCTATTGGGGTTCGCCAGCGGCGTGATGGTGGCGGCCGGCGTCTGGTCGCTGCTGATACCCTCGATTGATATGGCGGGCGAAAGCATTATTCCCGCCGCCGTGGGATTCCTGTCGGGTGTCGCATTCCTGCTGCTGATAGACGAACTGACACCTCACCTGCATGTGGGGACACAGAAAATAGAGGGGCTCCGGTCTCGGTTGTCGCGCACGGCAATGCTGGCACTGGCTGTAACCATACACAACCTGCCCGAGGGAATGGCCGTGGGCGTGGTCTTTGCCGGAGAGTCGCACGGGTTGACGCTCAGCGCCGCCTTTGCGGTGAGCATCGGCATAGCACTTCAGAACATCCCGGAAGGGGCCATCATCTCAATGCCAATGTACGCGGAAGGCAATTCGCGTATGAAATCGTTCCTGATCGGTTCGTTGAGCGGTGTAGTGGAGCCCATCGGCTCCGTGGCCATACTGCTTCTTGCCGGTGCGCTTGGCGTGGCGTTGCCCTACATGCTGGCATTTGCCGCAGGAGCCATGATGTATGTTGTGGTGGAGGAGCTGATTCCGGAAACCGCCCAAGGCAGCCACACCAACCTTTCCACCATCGGATTCGCATTCGGCTTTGTACTGATGATGGTGATGGATGTGATGCTTGGATAGTCCCAATGGTTTATGACAGCGGTTCGTTTTTATGGGAAAACATTTAGCCGTTCCTGCATTCATTTCGGGAGGCAGCAACCTGCATTATACCGGCAATGCGGCGACTGGTGGAAGCAGTACCTCCGGTGGATCGAACATCATCCATGACGTGCTGTAGCCGGAGTTTTCCAGAACATAATCGATGAAATACATACTCTATCCTTGGTTCATGCCGTTGATGTACAAGGATCTGCGCTGAATCCCTGTGGTGCGCTGGTGCGTGCTGGGTATCCGAATCACACCAGGTCCCGTATGGTTTTGCCCATGTTGATGAGGTGGTCGGCGATACGCTCTGAATTCTGAGCCAGTGAGATGTATTCCGCACCGGCTGGAGTTTCGCATTCGCCGGAGGTAAGCCGGGCGATGTGGTTCCGCTCCATGCTTTCGGTAAAATCGTCAATCTCCTCTTCGATACAGTTGGCACGCTCCAGCGCATCCAGGTCCACCTTGTGGTACGCAACCTGAATCTCCTTGTAAAGGCTGTCGACCATCTGCTCCATTTCCAAAATTTCCGCAATGGCGCTTTTTGAGAATTTGGCCTGCTGAGCTTTCAGCGAATCGGCGTACTCCACGATGTTTTCGGCATAGTCGCCGATACGTTCCAAATCGTTGGTCGTGCGGATGGTGGAGCTGAGGTACTTCTGGTCAAAACTGTTCAGTCTGTTCGCCGAAAGCCGGACGGAGTAGTGCAGCAGTTCAGTTTTCAGGAAATCGAGTTCCTGCTCCGTCTTGCGGAACGTGCTTATATCTTTGTAATCCATGGTTGTGACGATTTTGATGGAGCGGTGGAAGTTTGTCATAGCCATTTCTGCCATGTGCTCGATTTCGGCCTTCAGCTGTCGGATGGCCACGACGGGTGTGCGGAGCATCTGCTCGTCGAGGAAATGCAGTTGCGGAGCATCCGTTTCTCCGGCAGAATGTTCCTTCACCATCCTGCATGTAAGTGTCACAAGAGCGTTTGTCAGAGGCAGCGCGACAAGCATGGTGCAGGTGTTGAACACGGTGTGGAACATGGCCAATTGCAGTTGCGGTGCGGATGGGAAGAGATTTCCGAAGAGCGTTCCGAAACTCCATCTGCCGCCCGTCGCCATCCACATCGCAAGGGCGAGCAGCAGGAATATGGTCACGCCCATCACGTTGAAGACAAGATGGATCATTGCAGTGCGCCGGGCCGCCGTGCCGCTTGTCATGCCGGCGATGATGGCCACCACACAGGAGCCGATGTTCGAGCCCATTGTGAGGTAGATGCCCTGGTCAAGCGTAACCAGTCCTGTCACCACCATTGTGATGGCGATGGAGGTCATCACCGACGAAGATTGGATGATGGCTGTTAGGACGGCTCCTATCAGCACGAGCATCAGAGGGTTGCCGATGCCGGCCAGAAAAATTTTCACCGATTCGAGGGCGGCAAATTCGTCCATCGCGTCAGCCATCATCGACAAGCCGACAAAGAGCAGGCCGAAACCTGTCAGGATGCCGCCTGTCTGTCGTATGGTGTCCCGTTTGGCGAGCAGTGTGGTGAAGGCTCCGATGCCGGCGAATGCGGAGAAAATCAGGGTTGTGGAGATGCTGTTTGTCCCGAACATGCCGAGTGCGACAAGCTGGGCGGTGACGGTGGTGCCGATATTCGCCCCGTAGATGATGGTGGCCGCCTGCGCGAGCGACATGATGCCCACGTTGACAAAGCCGATGACCATCACAGTCACGGCGCCGCTGCTCTGGATGGCAGCCGTGCCGAGGGTGCCGATTCCGACACCGATCCATTTGTTTTTGCCTGTTTTGGAAAAGAGCTGTTTGAGCCGCCGCGAGGATGCCGATTCAAGGTTGCTGCTCATCATGGTGCAGGCCACCAGGAATACGCCGATGCCGGCAGTCAGGGTAAGGATGGCGATAAGTACGTTTGTCAAGTCCATTTTGTTGGTGTTATGAAAAAAATATTGTTGTCATTTTACTGTTTTGCATATAAAAAAAATGGTATGAATCCGCATGTGGATCCATACCTTTCATTTGCGTTGGAGGGAAGGGAGCGTGGAATATCGCTTTTCGCGGGGCATAACGGCGCACCAGCCCCCTCATCTGTTTCAGCGACCGTCTGGCGGAAGAATTTGCCGGAACTGAAATGTCCGGATGCAGGATGTAAAGCGGGCATAGTGTAACATTGCCGATAGCTCCATCCGGTATGTCGTTTTCATCATCCCATTCGGATTCGTCAGCATCCGGTTCCAGGCAGTTCTCCATGCAGAGCTCCTGTCCGATCCGGTTTGCATCGTGGTATTCATTCATCACCAGTGCGATGGCGCAAATGCCCATCAGCATAACGAGGATAACGGATGCAATATTTCTGAATGTTCCGAACATGGCGCAAAAGTACTAAAAATCCCGGCACGTTTCCCGCAGTGGGGCGGAAAATTTTATCTTTCCTCCAACTAATGAAGCTGTTCCTTTTCTTTTTTCACCGCATTTTCCGGCCACACCGGTTTGCCGTTCCATGTCACAGTCAAACTTCTTGGATAGCGCATATCCAAATCTTCCATAAAGTAATTGTCATCCGCTATTGAATAGTCGGCATCCACGAACTGCAACAGGCCGTTTTCATCCACCCACAACGCAGACCAATAGCTTTCAGGCCCACCAAACATTCCTGGCAAATCAGTACCAGCGTGGTTGTCCGTCACAAGTCCGCGCCTGTTAACGTTCATCACAATATATGTAATCGGCTCTGGAGATTCCAATCTGGAAACACATTCCTGATATATCGCATCCCAAGGCTGTCCGACATGTGCATGAAGGAACTTGTACAATGGGGTATAGTCGTAACCTGTCCGATGGATAGAGTTGTGTCGTTTTATGGCCGTTTTTTCAGGCAACACATCCTGCTTTTTGTCCCGATCGAACCTGTAACGTTGTTTGGTGTAGAAATATAAATAGTTGCTCCCGTTGTGCGTCCGCTTGTTCACTTTCCTGTATAGCGGTGGCTTGCCTTCATTTCTGTTGTATCCCATAGTGTTGTTGTGTACGATAATCTGGTCAGTCTTGTTTTTATAGGCGTATTGCGTATGCAATATATTAACGCCGCAACATTGATTTTATTGCTGAATTCGGAAAAAGTGGTATGGAAAGGGACGCTACATGTCAATGTTATTTTAGCAATTTCACATTGTTATTTTCTGACAGTACACCCATTTGCTGGATGGCAATCCGATTTAGTTTGATGAGTCTGTCGCTTTGTGAAACGCCTTCGTTAATTAGTACTGCATTTATGTTCTCCATGTTTGACAAGCAAATCAGTTCGTTTATGGTGGCATAATCCCGGATGTTACCTTTTAATTCCGGATTGGCTTCGCGCCACTGCTTGGCTGTCATGCCGAACATGGCTACATTAAGCACATCTGCCTCTTCGGCATAAATCATGTTGGCTTGTGCGGGAGAGATTTTTGCGGGAATAAGGTGACTTTTTATAGCATCGGTATGTATGCGATAGTTGATTTTCGAAAGCTCGCGTTTTGCCGACCAGCCTAACAGTTCTTGTTCTACATTTTTTAGACGTTGGAAATCCTTAATCAGGTAGACTTTAAATTCGGGGCTAATCCACATGGCGAACTCAAAGGCTATGTCCTTGTGTGCATATGTGCCGCCATACCGTCCTGCACGTGCTGTGATTCCTACAGCGTTAGTTTTTTCCGTCCACTCCTTGACACTCAAACGATAGTTGTTCAAACCAGCCATGCTCTTAATTATGTCGAATTCGACAGAATTAAAATCCGGATTGTGCACTTTTTCCCATATGCCGAGGAATTCCACTGTGTTACGGTTGCGCAGCCAGTTGTGGAAAAAGAAATCACCATCTTTGGCGCGCATCATGTCTGTCAGACTGATATAGTCTTCATCACTAATCTGTATGATGGTTATTGGGGTGTTTTGAACAATTATTTGTTTCATTATCTTGCGTTTTAAGGATTAGTATTATTAATGGACGGTTATGTCCTTTATTTTTGCAAAAGTACTCAAAATTCCTATACGCTTCCCGTGCCGGGGTGGAAAATGTGGGGTGGAGAGTGCAATAATGGATGCGAATTGTCGTTTTATCAATATTGTATTGAATGATAATATAGTAGAACAGATGTTTGAATACTTTGGAGATGGGGTAGGTGACACAAAAGTTCAAATTGTTAAGGAAGAGACAGATGGAAATGTCCTCATGGAGATAATGGTGGATTCCCTGCCGTCAGACAAATAGGGCGACAAATAGGGCGAGTGTGATACTTGAAAACGTCAGAAAGAGCAGTACGGTAACCAGCAGGTAGGATTTCAGAATTGGCCAAAACCATCCTTTTGTTCTGAAAGACAAACGTATCATATTCCATTGGCTTAAGAAAATGCATGCCGGGATGAGCAACAGCAGGATGATATAATCGTGGCTCATCATGTTATCCCATGCCTTAATTCCCTCTATATGTTGGAGCATTACTGGAAAAAGGTAGTAGGCCAGTGTGGACAGGCATAACATGGTTACACAGATGGTTGCAGCGGCGTTGGAAATCGCAAAAGCTTTCAGGTGGCCTCTTCTTGGGTGACGTTTTCGGTTCAGCATCCAAAAGATGGTGGTGACGCAAAAGCCCAGGCTGGTGGAAAGTGCAGCGAAAAAGAGATCGTACAGCAGATTGTGTTCACATGGAAGAATATATCTGAATTGCAGATGGTTTGTAGTGGTTGCAATGGTTTTTCGCGAATAGTGGAAAAACAGTGCAAATATGATTGCTGCAAGTATGCCAAAGATGCAGCCTGTCCAAAATGTCCTTTTCCCCAGTGTCTCCTTGGTGAGAACAGGTTTGGTGGCAGTGAGGGAGAACATCGCCCCAAAGTTTTTCTTCATATCGCACAAATTAAAAATCCATACTCATAACGCCGCGACATTGAATTTATTGCTGAATTCGGAAAAAATGCCCCTCGAATTTGGAGGGTGGTGGTGGTTATACTTTTTTTAACAAGTCCTCAAACGGCTTTTCAAAATGCTCTTTGAACCATAGTGGGGGATTGTTTGTCACTTCGTGTTTGCCGTTTTTGCTGATATGCAATGCTACTATCTTCCCATAATCAGAGTTCCCGTCAATAAAAGTGATATTGTCAAACAGGTGAAGATTTTGTTTTGCCTTTTTCAAACCTTCGTTGAAATTAAACCGGATAACTTCGTCCGAAACATTGTGTCCGCCAGTTTGTGACCTGAATATTACACGACTAACGCTTTCGTTTTCTGAATATAAACCGAAATAGAATAGCGAAATTTTGAAATTTGCATTTCGGAATTCATGTATCATGTTTATGACCATCTCATTGGAGAAATTTGTTTCAAAGGCAAAATCCTCTCTCTGTTCAAGGGCATGATTTTTTTGCTTTTCCAATTCAGATGCCACGCTTCCGCTTATCCATCGTTCGGGCCATTCGGGATTTTCTTTGCGAAGATTCATGGCGAGTTTGTCACCGTCAAAAGACTTGATGTTGACATAAAAAGGGCAAAGTCTGCTTTTTCCCGCACCGTTTGGTCCTGCCACAACACTAAATTCCGGTCTTTTTTCCATGACTCAAGCCATTAGATATGCATGTCTGCCGCAACCTGGTTGTGCTGTGCGCATTATAATATTGTATGTGCGTGTGTTACGATCAAGTGTCACTTTGTCTTCGCTTCCATCTGGATTGGCCAGATAGATGGAGCCATCATCATCGAAAAAAGGGACGGAAATGCCTTGTAACCAAGACTCAACATAGATACGTTCCACTTCAAGTCTCACCGCGTCATTCACTTCTCTCACCGTTTTTCCGTTTGGAAGTTCAATGTTTTCTATCTCGCTGTATCTGCACATGTATTTATGTTTTATTTTTTGCAAAAGTACTCAAAATTCCGGCACGCTTCCCGCGCCGGGGGCGGAAAATGTGGGGTTTTAGGAAGAAAATGAGGTTTATTTTGAACGTTTTTTCAAGGAAAATCATACTCACCTATTCGAAAAGCATATGGTATGGTTTTTCTTTCGGTTCCATGTCTATGTCATGCTGGTCGGCGTACATCCATCGGCCGTTTTTCTTGACAAGACACTTGCCCAGACTTTCTTTGCCGCCGCAATCGTCCCAAATTGCAATAGGAAAAGACTTGTATTTGACCCATTTGTTATTTTTTATGGAATAAATTGTACAGTCCACCCAGTTTGATTGCTGTGCCACATACGGAACGATGACAATTGCTCTTCTATTTCCTTCAGTGATAGGAAAACACTGCGCGAGAGCGTAAACCCCATCGAGGTATAGAGGCTCGATGTCCTTTATGAAAAGTACAGCATTGATAAGCTCTTTTTGGTACCAAGTCCACCAGTCCCAAGATGTGTCATTATTGGGGACTTCATTTATAAACTGATCGCTTGCCTCAGACCAAAGTTTTACTATCAGAGAGTCTTTGTGGTCGGCGGAAATGAAGTTGTCAATCCATATTTGTGGTTTGTATTGCTTCATTTTCATTGCTGTATCAGTTGAATTGTTCCCTTCCGGTATTTTTGAAGTTACCGTTTGGTGTGAAAAACAACTGACAAACATGACTGCAGAAATGGCGATTATCGCCCCAATGGTTTTCTTCATATCGTTAAAATTAAAAATCCATACTCATAACGCCGCAACATTGAATTTATTGCTGAATCCGAAAAAAATGCCCCTCGAATTTGGAGGGATTAAATCCGGGTTGTGTCCATTTAACCAAATACATATTTCTCATCATAACTGATGTTGTATCTTTTCAAAAACGATTTGTATTCATCGTGAAAACTCCTTTTCCTGTGATGTTCTTCCTGCTTTCGTATGTAGTTTATGGTCTTGTCGAGCAACGACGGGCTGACGGAAAAAGCCCCATAGCCGTCCTGCCAACAGAACGGTGCATAATAACAGTCTAGTGTCTTGATCCATTTGCTGCTGTTTGCCTTGATGTTTCTGACGAAATCCGTCAATGCCATAGTTTTGGGGAGCGAGGCCAATATGTGGATATGGTCTTCTATGCCTCCCACCACGATGGGAATGCCGTCCATGCCCTTGATGACACCGCCGATATATTGGAAAATGCGCGGAAGATCCTCTTTCCGCATTGGAATACCCGTGCTTTTCACATGGAACACGAGGTGGATGTCGATTTTTACCAATGAACTTGCCATGTTTTTTTTCTTTCGCCCCTACGGGGCTGTTTTCATTTTTTTTGTTTTGTGTGCCGGGGGTTGACACCCCCGGTTGTAGTCTGCGGCCCTCAGGGCCGCTCTTGCCATCGCCACCGATGCCGTGCGAAGCCATCGTGTCGCCGCCCTGAAAGGGCGGTATGACCACAGGCGGGGGTGCAAACCCCCGCAATCGGCGGCGGATGCCGCATTATTTTTTGCAAAAGTACTCAAAATTCCGACACGCTTCATAAACTGATAAAGAAAAAACGGTTTCCGGGCATATTGCATTTTTTACTATCTTTGCATTTTTTTCAGAGTGAAAAAACAACAGAATGGACCATATACGAAATTTTTGCATAATAGCGCATATTGACCACGGAAAGAGTACGTTGGCTGACCGGATGCTCCAGATGACCGGGGCGGTGAGCGACCGGGAGTTCCAGGATCAGGTGCTGGACGACATGGATTTGGAGCGCGAAAAGGGCATCACCATCAAGAGCCACGCGGTGCAGATGCAGTATGCCTGCAAGGGGGAGAATTACATCCTCAACCTTATTGACACTCCGGGCCACGTGGACTTTTCCTACGAGGTGTCCCGCTCGCTGGCGGCCTGCGAAGGGGCGGTGCTGGTGGTGGACGCCACGCAGGGCATCCAGGCGCAGACCATCTCAAACCTCTACATGGCCGTTGACAACGACCTGGACATCATTCCGGTGGTGAACAAGATTGACATGCCGTCCGCCATGCCGGAGGAGGTGAAGGACCAGATTGTGGAGCTGTTGGGCTGCAAGCGCGAGGAGATTATTGAGGCGAGCGCCAAGACGGGCGAAGGGGTTGATTTGATTCTGCAGGCCATTGTGGAGCACATCCGTCCGCCGAAAGGGGACGAGAACGCTCCGTTGCAGGCGTTGATCTTCGATTCGGTGTTCAATTCCTTCCGGGGCATCATCGCCTATTTCCGGATTGTGAACGGCACACTGAAAACGGGCGAGCATGTGAAGTTTGTCTCCACCGGCAAGGAGTACGATGCCGATGAAATCGGGGTGCTTGGCATGGACCGCATCCCCTGCAAGGAGCTTAAGGCCGGCAATGTGGGCTATATAATTTCCGGTGTTAAGGCGGCCAAGGAGGTGAAGGTGGGCGACACCATCACCCATGTGCAGAACCCCTGCTCCGAGGCGATTGAGGGGTTCAAGGAGGTGAAGCCGATGCTGTTTGCCGGCATCTATCCGGTGGACGCCTCCGATTATGAGGAGCTGCGCGCCTCGCTGGAAAAACTGCAGTTGAACGACGCCTCCCTGACCTTTGACCCAGAGTCATCCTTAGCGTTGGGCTTCGGCTTCCGCTGCGGCTTTCTGGGGCTGCTGCACATGGAGATTATCCAGGAGCGGCTGGACCGCGAGTTTAACATGGATGTGATAACCACGGTGCCAAATGTCTCCTACAAGGTCTTCACCACCCAGCATACGGTGGTGGATGTGCACAACCCTTCGGGCATGCCTGCGCTGAACAACATCGACCACATTGAGGAGCCGTATATTGCGGCGCAGATTATCACCAAGACGGACTACATCGGGCCGATCATGAAGCTCTGCCTGGACAAGCGCGGCACGCTGAAAAGCCAGTCCTACCTCACCACCGACCGCATTGAAATCAATTTCGACCTGCCGTTGGGCGAGATTGTGTTCGACTTTTATGACAAGCTGAAGAGCTGCTCCAAGGGCTATGCCTCCTTCGACTACTACTTGAGCGACTACAAGCCTTCAAAACTGGCCAAGCTGGACATCCTGCTCAACGGGGATCCGGTGGATGCGCTCTCCACGCTGATTTATGTTGACAATGCCTACGCCTTCGGGCGGCGCATGTGCGAGAAGCTGAAGGAGCTGATTCCGCGCCAGCAGTTCGACATCGCGATACAGGCGGCCATCGGGTCGAAAATCATCGCCCGCGAGACGGTGAAGCAGGTGCGCAAGGATGTGACAGCCAAGTGTTACGGCGGTGACATCACCCGTAAGCGCAAGCTGCTTGAAAAGCAGAAGGCCGGCAAGAAGCGGATGCGCCAGATTGGAAACGTTGAGGTGCCGCAGTCGGCATTTCTGGCGGTGCTGAAAATTGACTGATTTCATGAGTAAAATTGAGGAAAAGGCCGGATGTTGTTTTTTTTGGCATGATTTTTTCAATTAATGTGCAAGTATATAGAATAATTGTATACTTTTGCCAATTGGTTTTAGTTATTTGGTTATTATTTGTAAATAGTTTATAATCAATATATTGGATATGAAAAGATTGCTTGTGCTCGGATGTATAGTGCTGTTGTCCGGAATGCTTTCCGCCCAAAGTGAGCATTTGGCTTTCAAAGGGGTTCCCATTGACGGGACTGCAAAGGAGTTTTCCAAAAATATGCAATCCAAAGGGTTTGAACTGTTGGATACGGAGGATGGCAAGCTGATGTTGCGTGGCAGTTTCTGCGGTCGTCCGAATTGCCTTGTGATGGTCAACATGATGGAGAATGATGATGTGGTCAGTGCGGTGAATGTGTTGTTTGAGCGGGAAATAGCATGGTATGCCCTCTCTAATAATTACGATACGCTGAAAAACATGCTGACGGAAAAGTATGGCGAACCTGTGGAGGTGAAGGAGTCTTTTGTGAATCTCTACTCGGAAGAGGATTTTTTGAAAATCACCCGGTTGCAATCGCATGACTGTGAATGGCGTTCGGTTTTTGAAACAGGTGTCGGCCAGATTGTGCTTTCCATCGAATACCGGTTGGAATATGGTTCTTTTGTGATGTTGGAATATCGTGACCGGATTAATGGCATGAAGATTAGAGCGGCGGCGATAGAAGATTTGTGATATGCAAAGGTTTGTTGTCCGTTTGGTTACCTATTGTGCGCTGTGTTTGTTTGCCATGGCGCTTTTTTGTTCCTGCCGCCACCGGATGGAGGCGGAGCAGGATGTCTGCTATCTCGGTTCGGATCATGGCGGTTGTTGGGAGTTTTTTTATAAAGGAAAATGGTATCCGGCCACCGTGCCGGGAAACATCTATTCCGATTTGTTAGCAAACCGGCTGATTCCTGACCCTCTGTACGGCACCAACGAGGCTCGTGTGCAGTGGGTTGCGGAACGGGAGTGGCGTTACCGGCTGCGTTTCGATTCCGAAAAGTCGTGGCAGGATGCCGGACAAAGAATTCTTACATTTGAAGGTCTGGACACCTACGCCGAGGTGTGGCTGAACGGCACGCGGCTCAAAACGGAGGATGGCGAGGATCACTGTTACAACATGTTCCGAACGTGGCGTTTCCCGTTGTCAGACACTCTTTTGCAACCGAATAACCTGTTGGAGGTGCGATTCCGTTCCACCAAAGCCTATAACGATTCCTGCGCAAAAGCCTTTCCATACGGTTTGCGAGACAACCGCGTCTTTACCCGCAACGCCCAATACATGGCCGGTTGGGACTGGGGTCCTTCGCTCCTTGGCTGCGGCATCTGGAAGGATGTGAAGATTGAATGCTATGATGACGTTGAAATTAATGGATTTTATATTAAGGACATAAAAACCTCCCTGGATGGCGGCACCTCATGGCTTTGCGAGGTGCAGGCGATTGTCATATCGGAAAAAGCGCAGCGGGCCAAGGTCAACCTGGAAGTGTCGCTGCAAGGTAATCCATGCACTGTGGTCCGAAAAACCGTCCGACTGAATCCTGGATTGAATGATATCGGACTTTCATTCAGCATAGGGGAACCTAAGTTGTGGTGGCCACGCGGCATGGGCGGACAGCCGCTCTACGACTGCCGGCTGACAGTCGGGAACGCTTCACGAAGTGTCCGGCACGGCCTGCGGGTGGTGGAGCTGCGGCAGCAAAAGGACTCCATTGGGGAGTCATTCACCTTTTATGTAAATGGAAAGCCTGTTTTTGCCCGTGGCGCGAACTGGGTTCCGGCCTCGCCCTATCCCGGGGAGCTGCAGCGCAAGTCCGGAGACGCCGTCTACCGCCGGTTGCTGGGTGATGCCTGTGCCGCCAACATGAACATGCTGCGTGTGTGGGGCGGAGGATTCTATGAAAAGGATATTTTCTACGACCTTTGCGACAGTCTTGGTCTGCTGGTCTGGCAGGATTTCATGTTCGCCTGCAGCCCATATTTTGTTGATTCTGCCTTTCTTTTAAATGTCTGGCATGAAGGGGAGCAGTTGGTCCGCTTGGGGAAACATCCCTGCATCGCGCTGTGGTGCGGCAATAACGAAGTGCATAATTGCATGGAGGATTGGCATCTGCAGGAGCGTTTCGGCTATCCGGACGATTTCTTCGACAGTATGAAGGTGCAGTACCGCTCACTGTTTGAAGAGCGTCTGGCCGGATTGGTGGACTGGCTGCAACCGGGTTGTCCATACATTCATTCCACGCCCACCTTCGGTTGGGAGCATGACGAATGCACCACGCACGGCTGCTCGCATTATTATGGAGTGTGGAGCGGGGAGCAGCCCTTCTCCGTCTGGGAGTCCAAAACCGGACGCTTCATGTCGGAATACGGTTTCCAGTCCTATCCGGAAATGGCCACATGGAAGGCCGCCATGCCTGAAAAAGAGTGGAAAGCAGGTTCGCCCTCAATGCTTTCGCATCAGAAGCACAAAAGGGGATACGAGTTTGTATCCAAAGCAATTGCGGACTATTTCGGAATAGATAAGGTGGATAATCTGGAGGATTTCACCTACCTGAGCCAGCTGGTGCAGGCCTACGGCATAGGCCAGGCGATTGAGGCTCACCGCAGGCAGCGCGAGCGTTGCAGCGGCACGCTCTACTGGCAGCTGAACGACTGTTGGCCGGTCGCCTCGTGGAGCAGCATTGACGGTGCGGGGCGCTGGAAGCTCCTGCACTACAGGGTTCGTGAACTTTATGATAATGTGACGATTCTTACAAGCCAGGATAATCCTTCCGTGATTTATTTGGTTAATGATTCAATGAAAAGCATAAAGGGTGTCGTTGAATGTCGTACCTATGCGATGGACGGCTCCCCGTTGATGGAAACTGTGCGGAGCGAGGTGACGCTTGCTTCAGGCCGGTGCCATGAGGTTCTCCGGTTGGATTCCATTACAATGCAGAGGCTGATGGCAGGGGAGGGCTGCCTGCATGTCATCTTCAGCATGGGCCGGAAGGTGCGTGCGGAGCGTGTGATGTTCATGGCACCGCCAAAGTCGCTCCACCTGCAGGACAGCGCCATTTCGGTGCGCTGGCAGCCGGTTGAAGGCGGTTTGGAGGCCACGTTGTCCTCTCCGGTTTTGCAGTATGGCGTGCAGCTCTCCGCCACGGACGGCAGCCTGCTGCGCTTTTCGGACAACGGCTTCACGCTCCTGCCGGGACAACAAAAGACAGTGCGTGTCACCGGCAATTCGCCCAACCCCTCCTTCATCCGCGTCCGCTCCTATAACAGTTTGCAGCCGCACACTGCCCGGCGTTGAACCGTTCCAATCCAAATTGTTCTGGGGAATGAAAACAAAAATCCTGTTTGTATGCCACGGCAACATCTGCCGGAGCCCCATGGCTGAGTTTGTCATGAAGCGGCTTGTAAGCGAAGCCGGTTGCGTGGAGCGGTTCGAGATAGCCTCTGCCGCCACCTCCACGGAGGAGATCGGGAATCCGGTTTATCCGCCCGCACGCCGCAAACTTGCCGAGCACGGAATATCCTGCGATGGGAAAAGGGCGCGTCAGATTACCCGGGAGGATTACCTTTATTATGATGTTATCATTGCCATGGACCGCAACAATCTGCGGAACCTGCGCCGTCTGCTCGGTGATGATACCGATGGGAAAATCAGTCTGCTGATGGATTACACTGTCCGCCCCGGCGATGTGGCCGACCCTTGGTATACCGGTGATTTTGAAGCCACCTGGCGCGATGTGCTGGAGGGCTGCCAGGGGCTGCTGGCGGAGTTTTCTGTCCGCTAATACTCACCCCATCCGGCAGACAAGCTGCAAACCTTTTTCGTCGAGAATCTCTATCTCCTTTCCGTTGATGCGGATTATGCCGTCGTGGTCGAATTTCCGCAGGGTATTGATGACATTTTCCGTGGAGCAGCCTGCGAACTGGGCGATTTCCTTGCGTGTCAGCGGCAGGCGGAAGACGGAGCTTTCGTAAATGTGCTTGGAGAGGAAAACCAGTATGTTGGCAATCCTTCCCTGTACCTGGTTGTACGAGAGGCTGATGAAGCTTTGCATGGATTGCCGGAACATGTTGGTGAACGAGTTGAGCGCCTGCAATGCAAATGAGGGGTTGTTCGTCAGGATCCGTTGGAAGACATCCTCATCGATCATGCAGCCCTCGCAGTCCTCGATGGCGATGATGGAAAAAAAGTTGACGTTGTTGTTCAGGTAATTGGCCAATCCCAACAGGGTGGGTGCCTTGTCGATGGTCAGGATGATGTCCTTGCCGTAGTTGTTGTAGCAGAACTTGACGATACCGGTGTGCAGGAACACCAGATTGGACATCTTCATGTGCTGCCGCAGAATAATCTCTCCTTTGCGGAAAATTTGGAAGGTGGTGCTCCGGTAGAGGTCGTCAAAATCCTCCTTGCCGATGGTCCGGTCGCAGATGGTTTTGAAAAGGCAGCTGTTGCAGTGACTTGTCTTCAGTGGCATTTCTATTCAGATTAATTTGCAAAAGTAGTCAAATAGCAGATACGAAAAAGATGTAATATTTCATGTTTTGGCATGGATTATTTCATTTTCCGACCTGCAATCTCCAATGCCTGTCCGAGGGGTGGAATAAAGTGATTCGCGCTACTTTTGCGGCGTTTGAAATCTGAAGAGTCACACTAAACGTAAAAGGTTATGGAACAGAAAAAAAGATTAGTGGTAATGTGGAGTCTGATGCTGTGTCTGGCATGGATTCCGTTGGCATTATATGCGCAGGACCAACCGGTGAAACCGAAAATGGGGGAGCCTTCAAAACTTAAAATTAGCGGATGGGCCCAGGTGCAGTACCAGTCGGTATGGCAGGATGGCAAGGCGGTCACGGAGAGTTTCCGCATCCGCAGGGCGCGTCTTTCGGCGGACGGGCAGCTCCATCCCATGCTTACCTATAAGCTTCAGGCGGATTTCGGGAACAGTCCCGCGCTGGTGGACGCCTATCTGAAACTTCGCTTCTGCGACGCCTTCTCCCTGCAGGCCGGACAATTTAAAACCCCGTTCACCATCGAAAGCGGCATCAGTCCCATGAATTTGGAATACATTGATTATGGGGAACCGATCCAGAAATTGGCGGGTTACAGTGACATTTGTGGAATCGGCAGGCAGGGTCGTGACATCGGCCTGATGGCAACCGGCAGACTTTTTGCGGTCGATGGCCGCGAAAAGCCTTTCCACCTGCTGCATTACAGCCTCGGCATTTTCAACGGCAACGGCATCAACAACACGGATGCCAACCTGCACAAGGATGTGGTCGGGAAGCTGGATTTCCATCCCTGGCTGCCGGAACTGACCTTGTCCGCCTCCTGCTATGAAGGGGTCTGGAAACAGAACGAAAACGGAAACTATAGGCGGGAGCGTTTTGCGGCTGGTGTGCAGTACGATGACAAAAAACTGGTCTTGAGGGGCGAGTACCTCTGGGGGCATACCGGACAGGACCTGGATACCATTCCCAACCTGGATCAGCCTGCAAGCGGCTGGTATGCGCTGGCGGGCTGGTGGTTCCGCTGGAAGGCTTCCTGGTCGGAACAGCGGCTTTTCCCATACCTGCGCTATGACCATTTCCAGTACGGGGAGGATGCTGCGGATGCGCAGGCTCACCATTTCGCCTTGGAGCAGTCTGACGGCTACAGTGCGGGTGTGAATTATTATCCCTTCCCGTTCCTCCAGTGCCGGGTGGCCTATACCTTGAGGCAGACAGCCAAGGAAAACCTTCCGAAAAGCTCTGAACGCCACCTGCTGTATGGTATGCTCAGCTTCAAGTTTTAAATTATGATGGAAAGCAATCATTTAAAAATAATTCAAATGAAAAGGACAAATCTGTTGTGGGGCTGCTGCCTGTTGGCGGCCCTGTCGTTGAACCTCTCCTCCTGCGGCCACCGTTCCCAGGCCGTTACGGAAAACAATGGGGAACTTAACGGGAACATCTCCATTTCCGGCGCCTTTGCGCTCTATCCATTGGCGGTGAAATGGGCCGAGGAGTTCCAGCAGCTGCATCCCGGCGTGCATATCGACCTCTCCGCCGGCGGTGCCGGCAAGGGCATGACCGACGTGCTGGCCGATGTGGTTGATCTGGGCATGGTTTCCCGCGAAGTCTATCCGCCCGAATTGGAGAAGGGGGCTCTGCCTTTTGCCAGTGCCAAGGATGCGGTGGTGATCACCATAAATGCGGAAAATCCGTTGGCCAAGGCATTGATGGCGCGCGGCATTTCCAGGGAAGCCGCCACCAGGATCTGGATTACGGGTGAATACAAGACCTGGGGGCAGGTGCTTGGCACCAACGACAAGACCCCGATACATGTCTATACCCGTTCCGATGCCTGTGGTGCGGCGGAGACCTTCGCCTTGTGGATGGGCAAAAAGCAGGAGGATTTGAACGGCACGGCGGTTTTCGGCGATCCGGGGCTGGCTTCGGCCATCCAGGCGGACAAGCTGGGCATCGGCTTGAACAACATCGGCTATGCCTATGATGAGAAAACTCGCAAGCCAAACCCGGGGCTGCTGGTCTGCCCGGTGGACGGCAACGGCGACGGCAGGATAGATGCGGAGGAATATTTTTATGACACCAAGGATGATTTCATCAAGGCGGTGGCGGAGGGCAGATATCCGTCACCACCTGCACGTGATTTGTATTTGGTCAGCCACGGTGTGCCGAAGAATCCGGTGGTGACCGCCTTTCTGGAGTATGTGCTGACCGAAGGGCAGCAACACAATGTGCCTGCCGGCTACATTGCCCTTTCGGAAGATAAACTGCAACAGGGTCTTGCCAAACTCAAAAAAAGATAACCGTTGAAGGCTTCTTTGATGAACAGCCGTATTTTAAAGGACAGGACCGCGCATTTCGTCATGTTGTGCATGAGCCTTTTCGCCATTCTGCTGGTGTTGCTCATGGCAGCCGGTCTTTATCTGAAATCGCATCCGGTGCTGGAGGCGCATTCGCTCTGGAAACTGCTTTTCTCTTCGGAGTGGCGGCCGATGAAAGGGGAGTTCGGATTCCTGCCCTTTATTATGGGAACCATCTGGGTCACGCTGGTTGCCATCATTTTTGCACTGCCGGTTTCACTGCTCACTGCCCTCTTTCTGACGGAATATGCCAAACCTTTCGTGAAACGGCTGGTCTTTCCGGCCCTGGACATTCTGGCGGCACTTCCATCCGTGATTTACGGCGTGTGGGGCGTGCTGGTGATAGTCCCCATCATATCCAAACGGATTGCACCGCATTTTATGGACTTTTCATCCGGTTATACGGTGCTGGCGGCAGGTGTGGTGCTGGGGGTGATGATTGTGCCGCTGCTGGTCAGCCTTTTCATTGAGGTCTTTTCCAACGTTCCGATGGAACTGCGTGATGCCTCTTTGGCCTTGGGGGCCACCAAATGGCAGACCACGCGGAAGGTGGTGCTGCGCAAAACATTCACAGGCGTGGTGGCGGCAACGGTGCTTTCCGTTTCCCGTGCCATGGGCGAAACCATTGCGGTGCTGATGGTGTGCGGATGCGTTATCGGTATCCCCCAAGGGGTGCTGGAGGCCTGTTATCCAATTCCGGCACTGATTGCCAACAATTATGGGGAGATGCTTTCAATGCCTTACTATGAGGCTGCGCTGATGTTCGCCGCCCTGATTCTTTTTGCAGTAGTATTGATATTCAATTTGTTGTCAAGAATGGTGCTGTACCGGATTGAAAAGAAGGAGGAGTAGCGTATGCAGATGAAACATAAAAAAAGGGTGGAGGAGCTGGTTGTCAAAACTTTGATGTGGATGGCGATGCTTCTGGTCTTCGGTCTGGTCATCAGTGTAGTCTGGACCATCTTTTCCAAAGGCTGCAAGGCGATGAGCTGGGAAATGGTCAGTTCCTTGCCGGGCGGCGGCTTCTACATCGGCAAGGAGGGCGGTTTCCTCAATGCCATCGTCGGTTCGTTGTATATTGTCGGAGCCTCCACGGTATTGGGTCTGCTTGTTTCCATTCCGGTGGTCTTTTACCTGAATGTCTATCTTAAAAAATCATCCAGAACAGCCTATATTGTGCGGCTCGCCCTGGATGTGCTGTTCGGGGTGCCTTCCATCGTGTATGGGGCCTTCGGCTTCACCATCATGGTCTATTTCGGACTGCGTACCTCCCTGTTGGGCGGCATATTGGTCATCACGTTGCTGATCATCCCGATATTCATCCGGACCATGGACGAGACGACACGCAATTTCCCACGGGAAATCCTGGATGCCACCTTTTCGCTGGGAGCCACAAAGTGGGAGACCCTGAAGGTTGTGGTCAGGCAGATTGCACCGGGCATCGCCACGGCCACCCTGCTCTCCGTCGGGCGTGCCATCGGCGATGCGGCCAGTGTGATGTTCACCGCAGGCTACACCGACAGCCTTCCGACCTCCCTGTCCCAACCGGCAGCCACGTTGCCCTTGGCGGTCTTTTTCCAGCTGAGCAGCCCCATCCCCGAAGTGGTTGACCGCGCCTATGCCGCCGCCCTTGTGCTGACGGTCATTGTGCTGGTATTGAGTATCGGCGGACGTCTTGTCACGCATCGTTTTTCCAAAAATAAACTGTAATGGCCATTGAAGTTAAAAATCTGAACGTATATATCAAAGAAAACCACATCCTGAAAGATGTGAACATCCTCTTCCCCGAAAAACAGATCACCTGTATCATCGGGCCTTCGGGCTGCGGCAAGTCAACGCTGTTGCGCACCCTCAACCGGCTGATCGACTCAACGGAGCATGTCCGGTTGGAGGGGCAGGTTCTGGTGGATGGGGTGGATGTCATCGGCAGCGGTCCGGAAATCACCGAACTGCGCCGGAAAATAGGCCTGGTCAGCCAGCGGCCCTGCCCGCTGCCCATGTCCATTTTCGACAANNGGCCTGCCGCATCAACAGAATGTACAGGAAGCACCGGCAGCTCATCTGGAATGTGCAGAAGCAGCTCCAGGCGGTCGGCTTGTGGGAGGAGGTGCGGGGGCGTGTGCGCACTCCGGCTTCGCGCCTTTCGATTGGGCAGCAGCAGCGGCTCTGCCTGGCGCGTTCCCTGGCGGTGGAGCCGCAGTACATCCTCGCGGATGAGGCCACCAGCGCCTTGGATCCCATTTCCAGCAAGAGGGTGGAGGATCTTTTTGTCTCGCTCAAGCAAGACTACACCATCCTGATGGTGACCCACACGCTGCATCAGGCATTGCGCATTGCGGACAATGTGGTTTTCATGTATTTGGGAGAGGTGGTGGAAAGCGGACCCGCTGAAATGCTCTTCCATCATCCCCAGCAGGAACTGACCCAAAAGTACCTGTCGGGTGTGTTCAGTTAAAAAAATTGTCAAAAGGTACTATTAAAAATGTCGAACAAACTTACCCATTTGAAAGAATTGGAATCCGAATCCGTTTACGTGCTTCGGGAGGTGGCGGCTCAGTTTGAGCGTCCTGCCATCCTCTTTTCGGGCGGAAAGGATTCCATCGTGGTGACCCACCTGGCCTGCAAGGCCTTTTATCCGGCGAAAATCCCTTTCCCCCTGGTGCATATTGACACCGGACACAATTTCCAGGAAACTCTGGATTATCGGGATGCATTGGTCAAGAGGCTGGATGCAAGGCTTATTGTAGGTTCGGTGCAGGAGAGCATCGACACCGGCCGCGTTAAGGAGGAGAAAGGCTATAACGCCAGCCGCAACCGTTTGCAGACCACCACTTTGTTGGATACCATTGAAAAATACCGGTTCGATGCCTGCATCGGCGGTGCACGCCGGGACGAGGAGAAGGCCCGCGCCAAGGAGCGCTTTTTCTCCCACCGCGATGAGTTCGGTCAATGGAACCCCAAAAACCAGCGGCCTGAACTCTGGAACATTTTCAACGGCAAAAAGAACATGGGCGAGCATTTCCGGGTGTTCCCCATCAGCAACTGGACGGAAATGGATGTGTGGCAGTACATTTATCAGGAACAGATAGAACTTCCGAGCATTTATTTCACACATGAGCGCCGTTGCTTTTTCCGGGACGGGCAGTGGCTGGCGGCGGAACCCTGCATGAAGCTGAAACCGGACGAGGAGGTGGTGACCAGACGGGTGCGCTGCCGCACCATCGGGGATATCAGCTGCACCGGGCTCACCTTGTCGGAGGCGCACAGTCTGGAGGAGATTATCGGGGAAATCGCGGCGACGCGGGTGACCGAACGGGGCGGCCGTGCGGATGACAAGCGCAGTGAGACCTCGATGGAGGACAGGAAAAAGGAAGGTTATTTTTAGAAATTGATTCTGATGGATACAAAAGGATATTTGGACATGGAGCTGCTCCGCTTCACCACGGCGGGGAGCGTGGATGACGGCAAAAGCACACTGATTGGACGGCTGCTGTATGACAGCAAATCCATTTTTGAGGACCAGCTGGAGGCGGTGGAGGAGGCCTCGCGCAGCCGTGGCAACGAAGAGGTCAATCTGGCGCTGCTCACCGACGGCCTGCGTGCGGAGCGCGAGCAGGGCATCACCATCGATGTGGCCTACCGCTATTTCGCCACACCAAAGCGCAAGTTCATCATTGCCGACACTCCGGGCCACATCCAATACACGCGGAACATGGTCACCGGTGCCTCCACGGCCGATCTGGCCATCATCCTGATCGATGCGCGCAATGGGGTGGTGGAGCAGACGGTGCGGCACACCTGCATCGCCGTGCTGCTGAACATTCCGCACATCACGGTCTGTGTGAACAAGATGGATCTGATCGGCTTTTCCGAGGAGAAATTCGGAGCCATCCGCGAAGCATATCTGGCAATGATGCAGAAGATCGGGGCTCATGCGGAGATGAGCTTCCTTCCAATCTCCGCAAAATACGGGGACAACGTGGTGAAGGATTCCGACCAGATGCCCTGGCACCGCGGCGGTACGCTGATGCAGCTGCTGGAGAGCGTCCCTATCGGGCACAAGACGGGTGAGGAGGGGGAACCCCTGCGCTTGCCGGTGCAGTATGTGATCCGTCCCATTTCTGACAAATTTCCCGATTATAGGGGATATGCCGGCCGTCTGGCCTCCGGGGTGCTGCATGTCGGGGAGCGCGTGCGGGTGCTGCCTTCCGGAATGGAATCCCATGTTAAGGCCATTTACCAGGCGGCAAAAACGATGGAAAAAGCCTTTGCTCCCGAGTCCGTCTCTGTGCTGCTGGAGGATGACATCGACATCAGCCGCGGCGATTTCATTGTTTCAGCCGGACATGCGCAGCCGCAGGTTTCCCAAAGCCTGACCATGATGTGCTGCTGGTTCAATGAGCAGGAGATGCAGTTGCACAAACGCTATATTGTCCGCAATACCGTATCGGAAAGCGTAGGCATGGTAAAATCTGTGGATTTCCGGTTGGATATTAACAATTTGGAACATATTGAGGGTGTGGTATCCTTGAAAATGAACGATATAGCCCAACTGACCCTCCGGCTGGCGCAGCCGATGGTTTTTGACCGTTATGTGGAAAACCGCACGACCGGTTCCCTGATCATTATCGATCCGGACAGCTTTGAAACGGTGGGCGCAGGCATGATAATCTGAATGAAAAATTGACGGATATGCAGAAAAAATATACAATATCGGAAATTGAGCGTCTGAATGAAGAGTTTGCGGCCTGTACGCCGGAGGAGCTGCTGCGTTTTTTCATGGAAAAGTTCGGCGGCCGCATTGCGTTGTCCTCCAGCTTGAGCAAAGAGGACCAGACCATTACGGACATGATGCTGCAAATCGATTCCCATGCGCGGATTTTCACCCTGGATACCGGACGGCTCTTCCCGGAGACGTACAGCCTGTTGGACAGGACCAACCTGCATTATAACATAAGGATAGAGGTCTTCTGTCCCGACACGGAGGCTTTGCAGCGGATGGTCACCGAACAGGGGGTGAACCTTTTTTATGAGAGTCTGGAAAAAAGGCATTTATGCTGCCAGGTGCGAAAGCTGGAGCCGCTATCCCGCGCGTTTACCGGGCTGGATGCCTGGATTTGCGGGTTGCGCCGCAGCCAGTCCGTCACCCGGGACGGCATGAACCGCATCGAGTGGGATGAAAAGCATGGCCTGCTTAAAATCAATCCGCTGATAGACTGGACGGAAGAACAGACTTGGGAGTACATCCGCACCCGTCACGTCCCTTATAACAAACTGCATGACCAAGGATTCCCGAGCATCGGCTGCCAGCCCTGCACACGTGCGGTGAAGGAGGGTGAGGATATCCGTTCCGGCCGCTGGTGGTGGGAGAGCCCTGAACACCGCGAATGCGGCCTGCACAGCCGGGAAGGCTGATTTTCACTTCTTCATTTTTTTTCTCCGCGCAGCGGAAGTCCGTATCCCGATTTTGAGTACTTTTGCAAAATGTTGTTAAGCAATGTCGCTTATGTGTTTTGATTATAATAAGCATCATATTAAAAATGTGTTCTTTTAACATTACAGTGGATGAAAGCAAGCTGGCACGCAACTATCCTGGTGTTGCCAGTGAGAGATTTGGCCAATGGCTGCAAAGTTGGGTTGATGATATCATTGCGGTTGATGTTCCTGTGTCAAGCCGCGTTTCGCCTAACGCCCATTCATACGAGGAAATGAAAGCCGCTATTCGTGAACGCATTGAAAAGATTGAGGCCGGTAAGGCCGTCTTCTATTCAAACGAAGAGGTGTTTTCAAGCATTCGGGAACGATATGGTCTATAAGATTGAGGTGTCGGTGGTGTATGCTATTATTGACCAAACGGTTCGGATTCTCTATATCTGGAATAACCAGCAGGATCATGGACGTCTGTTGGAAGTGTTGAAAATGTCTTCTCATGACAAGTAAAAGTTTTAATTACTATTATGAAAATTCAAAATAATATTTTGGCGAATAGGGGCAGTTGGCTCCATCATCTTTTGTTTGCATTTTTTGCGCTTGTTCTGACGTTGCCGTACGTCTCATGTGGCGGCAATCAATCTGGAAATGACAAGGAATTAAAGCGGGCTGTCAAGGAAATGGCGAAGGTATGTCCACTTCAAATGGGCAGCTTTATGTCGATTGAGAATATGAAATATTCCCATAAAACGCTTACAATAACCTATGGCATTGCTACGGGACTGATGAATTTTGATTCTCTTCGCGCAAATGAAGCCGTATTGCGCAACAATATGCTTTTAGGTTTTGCCAACCAGCAGAACGAATCCTTCAAAAAGATTATTGATGCTGTTATAAGGGCTAGGGCGGATATGAAGTTGGTTTTTATAGATGGGAAAGGCGCGAGTTTTGAATTGGTTATCACTGCGGAAGAGATTAAATCAAATAGGCCTGGAACTGATGCTGATCCGGAAGTGCTGCTGAAGTCCATTTATGATAACTTAAAGCTGCAGATACCCATTGATATGGGTAACGGGTTAATTGAAAAGGATGTGCTGTTAGATGCAAACAGCTTCATACTTATTTATGAATGTGACGAGTCAGTTTTTGATATCGACAGGCTGAATGAGAACCTATCTGAAGTTAAACGGATGATTCTTGCGGAATTAACCGGCAATTATGCGTCACACAATTTGTCCGAGTTAATAAAAGCCACCAATCGTAGACTGGTCTATAAATATGTCGGTTCTTCCAGCGGAAAATCTGTGGTTGTAAGCATCGGGCCGGAGGAGTTTAATTTGAACGAATAGCGTACCATGGATTTCATTTCTGTAATTGTTCTTGCGGTGGCGTTGGCCATGGACTGCTTTGCGGTGAGCATGGCATGCGGGACACAGTCCGCGCGGTACAAGGTGTGGCCGTTCGTCTGGCTGGCCTTCTCCATGGGGCTGTTCCAGGCACTGATGCCTGTCATCGGCTGGTTTTTGGGCGAACAGTGCCTCTCATGGATCGGAGCGTTTGACCACTGGGTTGCTTTCGGCCTTCTGCTTTTCCTGGGGCTGAAAATGTGTTATGACGCTTTGCGGCCAGAGGAGACCTCCGACAAGGATTTCCGTCTCACCCTGCCGAAAATCCTGCTGATGGGCATCGCCACCAGCATCGATGCGCTGGCGGTGGGGGTGAGTTTCGCCATGATCGAAATGTCTATCTGGATGCCTGTTGTTGTAATAGGCATGGTCTCATATCTCTTCTCCATGGCAGGCAGTGCCGTCGGATACCGTTTCGGCAAGCTTAAATGGCTCAACGCGCGGTTAGTCGGCGGACTGATGCTGATAGCCATCGGCGTAAAAATCCTGGTCACACATTTGTGCTGATGTGTGGTGTTTTGAAAGTGCTGTCACAGTGTGTGCTGTCTGTTTGGACATGCAAATTTTGGGTAAAATTGGAGGAACGTATTGGGAAAAGTTGTACTTTTGCACGCTTTTTTAAAACTAAAGCGGCATCTGCCGTTATTCTGTCTGAATAGGGGAATGCGGCAGGTGAAACTTAATTATTAAAATGTATATTATATATGAGAATAATAGGTACAGGAAGCGCATTGCCTTCATTGAGTGTCTCCAATGACGAGTTGGCCACCTTTTTGGACACAAGCGACGAATGGATTACCGAGCGCACTGGAATCAAGGCGCGCAGGCTTCTCTCCACGGAAACATTGTATGATTTGGCCGAGGAGGCTGCAAAAAAGGCCATAAAATCCTCCGGGGTGGCAGCAGACCAGTTGGACTTCATCATCTGCTCCAATGTGGCCAACCGCTACATCACCCCAGGCATGAACTGCATACTGCAGGAAAAGATCGGTGCCACCTGCGCCGGACTGGACATCAACGTGGCCTGTGCAGGTTTTGTCAACGCACTTATGCTTGCCGACAGCATGATACAGGCCGGACGCGCCAAACACATACTTATCGTCTGTGCGGAGGAGCCGAGCAAATACTGCAATTGGAAGGAGCGTGACACAAGTATACTGTTCGCTGACGGGGCCGGTGCGGTTGTCGTGGATTCCGGTGAAGGTTTCAAGGCTGTGCATCTGAGCATGATCTCCAGTAAGGATGTGCTCTATTACGAACGCTGCATGGAGGAGACGCCGTATGAGCGGAACCGTAAGGAGGGGCAGCCTCTTGTCATGCGCGGGCGCGAACTTTTCCGCATGGCGGTCTCCCAGTCCACGAAGGACATCAGGACGGTGTTGGAAAAGGCCGGCATGAAGCCGTCCGACATCACCTACTACCTGATGCACCAGGCCAACAAGCGCATTATTGAAAGCATCCGTACCCTTTTGGACGAACCGGAAGAAAAATTCCCCACAAATATCGAGAATTACGGAAACACCTCATCGGCAAGCATCCCCATTCTGCTGGACGAGATGCTGGCTGCAGGAAAAATCCATAAGGGCGACACTCTGCTCATGAGCGCCTTCGGTGCCGGATTTGTCTCCGCGGTGTGTATCCTTGAGTGGGGCAAATAGTTAGTTTCAATTTGATTAATACTGATTTGATGAATAAGAGAGTAGTTGTTACAGGATTGGGTGTTGTCTCCTCCCTCGGACACAGTGTGCCGGTTTTCTGGGAGCACCTGTCACAGGGAGCCTGTGCCATCAAGCCTGTCCAGAATATCCCTACAGAGGGGCAGAAGGTCTCTGTCGCTGCGGAAATCACCGATTTCCATCCTGAAGATTTCGACGTGGACCGCAACATGATGCGTCGTGCCGACCGGTACGCGCAGTTTGCCATGGCGGCAGCCTCCCAGGCCATGAAGGACAGTGCGCTGGAGGTTGAGCCGGAGCTTTTCGGTGTCTATGTCGGTTCCGGGACTGGCGGCATCCAGACCTTCCACAACGAGCACACCAAACTGGTTGAAAAGGGACCTTCCCAGATTTCACCGCTCTTTGTGCCGATGATGATTTCGAACATTGCAGCCGGAAACATCGCCATATTGTACCATGCTGAGGGGCCCTGCCTGCCCATCGTGACGGCTTGCGCCACCGGAACCCACTCCATCGGGGAGGCTTACCGGACTATCATGCACGGATATGCCGACGCCATCCTGACCGGCGGTGCCGAGGCGGCAATCACACCGATAGCAATGGCCGGTTTCGCCAACAGCAGGGCCTTGTCCCTCTCAACCGATCCGATGGCGGCCTCCCTGCCATTTGACAAGCGCCGTCAGGGATTTGTGATGGGTGAGGGTGCCGGCATCGTGGTGCTTGAGGAATATGAACATGCAAAAAAGCGCGGTGCGCACATCTATGCCGAGGTCTGCGGATTCGGCAACACCTGCGACGCTTTCCATTATACAGCTCCGCGTGCTGACGGCAAGTCTGCGGCCATAGCCATGACCAACGCCTTGAAGGAGGCCGGTTTCAACGGTTCCGAGCAGCTTTATGTCAATGCGCACGGCACCGGCACTCCGCTGAACGACAAGACGGAGACTCTGGTGATAAAGCAGGCGTTGGGCGAGAGCGGCGCGCGCAAGGCGATGATAAGCTCCAACAAATCTATGCTGGGGCATTGTCTCGGAGCCGCAGGCGGACTGGAGATGGTTGCCAGTGTGCTTTCGCTGACAAACGGACTGCTGCCTCCGACCATACATCTGGACGAGCCTGACCCGGAATGCGATCTCGACTACATTCCCAACCAGGCGCGTGAGGTTCAGGCCGACATCGTGATATCAAATTCGTTCGGATTCGGCGGGCAGAACGCCTGTGTGGTGTTGCGTCCGGTAAAATAAAAACAGCAAATTGTTATGGACAGAGAAGAAATCAAAACAGTGCTGCCGCATCGCGAGCCGATGCTGCTGGTGGACGAGGTCGTTAAGATTGACGATGTCGCCTACGGAAAATATAAGGTGACCGGGGATGAGTTTTTCCTGAAGGGACATTTCCCTGAAAGGCCGATTGTTCCGGGTGTCATCCTGTGTGAAATCATGGCGCAGATGAGCTGCATCCTGATGAAGGAGGATCTGTACGGCCACACTCCGCTGTACCGCGGGCTGGACCATGTCAAGTTCAAGCGTTCGGTGGAACCCGGCGACCTGCTGGAGGTGAAGGCCAAAATTATCCAGAAGAAGTTGAAGTCGTTTTTTGTCGCGGCGGAGGCCAGCGTCGGGGGCGAGTTGTGCGCCCGTGCGGAAATGACTTTCGCTCTGGTTCCCAACGAAGTGTTTTTAAACAAATAAGCATAGAATATGAAACTATTGGATCAGAAAGTGGCTTTGGTGACCGGTGCCGCACAGGGTATCGGACGGAGCATAGCCCTGAAGTTTGCCGAAAACGGTGCCGATGTCATTTTTACAGATATCAGGGAGGACGAACGTTCTCATGGACTTATGGCGGAGCTTGAGGCCAAGGGTGTCCGTGCCGCCTTTTTTGCAGCAGACGCCTCCTCTCTTGAGCAGACCAAGGAGGTCTGCAACGCTGTCACCGAAAAGTTCGGACGGCTTGATGTGCTGGTCAATAATGCCGGCATTACCCGCGACATGCTTCTGCTGCGTATGACAGCCGAGGATTGGGATCGGGTCATCCGCCTGAACCTGACCTCCGTGTTCAACTACACCAAGGTGTTTTCGTCAGTCATGATGCGGCAGCGGAGCGGCTCAATCATCAACATGGCCTCCATAGTCGGGGTGAACGGCAATGCGGGGCAGGCCAACTATGCCGCCTCCAAGGCCGGTATAATCGGATTCACCAAATCCGTCGCAAAGGAACTGGGCAGCCGCAACATCCGTAGCAACGCCATTGCGCCGGGATTCATCGAGACGGCCATGACCAAACAGCTCTCCGAGGAGGTGATAGAGCACTGGAAACAGGAGATTCCGCTTCGTCGTCCGGGCACTCCGGATGATGTGGCCAAACTTGCGCTGTTCCTCGCCTCCGACCTTTCCGAATATATTACCGGACAGGTCATCTGCTGTGACGGCGGCCTTGCATTGTAGTCAAATATGTAAGAAAGAATATAAGAAATTAGAATAAAAAACTTAATTAATAAAGGTATTTTATGGAAACGATTTTAACAAGAGTGCAGCGTGTAATCGCTGGAAAATTGGGCGTTACTGAAGATTCCGTCACCATGGAAAGCGACTTCATCAAGGATTTGGGAGCCGATTCCCTCGACGTGGCCGAGCTTGTGATGCTGTTCGAAAACGAGTTTTCCCTCGAAATTCCGGATTCCGAAATGGAGAAGATGAAGACCGTTGGCGACGTGGTCGGTTATTTGGAAAAAAACATGAAATAATGACCTGTAAGGCAGCGTGTGCCTAATCATGCCGCGCTGCCTTTTTATTTGAATTCAGAAAAATGGGGCGGAGCCGTAGCGGGATTTGTCCGCGGGCGGTTGCTGCTCCTGTCACGATTACATATTTTTTTATGAGTTATAAGATTGTCGTATTGATCAAACAGGTTCCGGACACTCAGAATGTGGGGCCTGATGCGATGAATGCGGACGGCACCGTCAACAGGGCGGCGCTGCCTGCCATATTCAACCCGGAGGATTTGAAGGCTCTGGAAATGGCACTTCAGGTTAAGGACAAGTATCCTGAAAGCAGGGTCACTGTCCTGACTATGGGGCCGGAACGTGCCGCCTCAATTATCCGTGATGCGCTTTCACGCGGCGCGGACAACGGTATCATTGTCTCGGATATCCGCTTTGCCGGCTCCGATACGCTGGCCACATCATACGCGCTTGCCTGTGCCATCAGGAAAACCGGACATTATGATCTGATATTCGGCGGACGCCAGGCCATTGACGGTGATACCGCCCAGGTGGGGCCGCAGGTTGCGGAGAAGCTTGACTTGCCGCAGGTGACCTATGCGGAACGCCTGTTGTCGCTCAAGGATGACACCATCACGCTGACCCGTCGTCTGGACAACGGGGTGGAGACCGTGGAGGCGACGCTTCCGCTGCTTGTCACCGTGACTGCTTCCGCTCCCGACTGCCGCTACCCGCATGCGCACCGTCTGCTGCAATATGCCAAAACGCAGCCTGAAATCTGGAATGCGGATGCCATCTCACCTGAAATGGAGAGATTGGGACTCAAAGGCTCCCCGACAAAAGTCAAGAAAATCGACAATGTCGTGCTGGCGCACAAGGAGGGGGTACGGATTGAAAACAGCGATGCGGCCATCGGGGAACTTGTGGTTTCGCTGATGGAAGACCACATCATCGGTTAATAACTAAAGAGTGAAAAACATGGTTTTAATATATTGTGAGCTTACAGAAAACGCGCAAATCGCGGATGTGAGTCTTGAACTCTGCACCAAAGGCCGCCAGCTTGCCGACCGGTTGGGAAGCCGCCTGGAGGCGCTGGTTTGCGGTGAATCGTTGAATGGTATTGAAAAACAATTGTATCCTTACGGTGTGGACGTGGTGCTAAAGGCGGATGACCCACGGTTGTCCCCTTACCGCACCCTGCCGCATTTCGCCCTTCTTTCAGAGGTGATTCGGGAGCGCAAACCGGAAATCGTGCTGATGGGCGCCACCTGCGTGGGGCGTGACCTTGCGCCGCGCATCGCATCCAGACTGCGCTGCGGCCTGACCGCCGACTGCACCTCCTTGGAAATCGGCGACTATGAGGACAAGGCAAAGGGCAAATCCTATCAGAATATCCTTTATCAGATCCGTCCCGCCTTCGGCGGCAACATCATAGCAACAATTGTCAATCCGGAGACGCGCCCGCAGATGGCGACAGTCCGTGAGGGGGTGATGAAAAAGGAGCTGAAAGACTCCGGCTACAAAGGGGAGTGCGTCACGTTGGATGCAGGCCGCTACCTGAAAAAGGAGGATGAGGCCGTTCGCATTGTCGCACGTGAGATAGAGCAGCGGAAAATCAATATCAAGAACGCCTCAATCATAGTGTCGGGCGGATATGGCATGGGTAGCCGCGAGAATTTCGGGATGCTGCACCAGCTGGCCCAGGCGCTTGGCGGTGAGGTGGGGGCAACCCGTGCCGCCGTGGATGCAGGTTTTGCCGAGGGCGAACGCCAGATCGGGCAGACAGGTGTGACTGTCCGTCCCAAGCTATATATTGCCTGCGGCATTTCCGGTGCGGTGCAGCACCGTGCCGGCATGGACCAGTCGGGCAAGATAATCTCCATCAACACCGATCCGGATGCGCCCATCAACGCCATCGCCGACTACACCATCATCGGGGACGCCTGCAAGGTGGTTCCGCAACTGATTGCCTGTTACAACAAAAACAAAAAATAATTACGAGCGACATGAATTTCTATAACGATAACGAAAGTCTCAAGTTTTATCTGACGCATCCGGAAATGGGCCGCATTGCGGCGATGAAGGAGCGTGATTTTGCCGAGCACGGGCAATATCCTGACGCACCGGCCGATGCCGCGGAGGCGGTTGAAAACTACGACCGCATCCTCTCGCTTGTCGGGGAGATTGCAGGTGATGTGGTCGCGCCGAATGCGGAGGAGGTTGACCATGAGGGGCCGCATATTGAGGATAACCGTGTGGTCTATGCCGAAGGCACACAGCGGAATTATGAGACGCTGACCAAGGCCGGCCTGATGGGCATCTCAATGCCGCGCCGCTATCACGGGCTGAATTTCCCATACGTCCCATTTATCATGACTACGGAAATCATCTCCCGCGCCGATACCGGATTCTCCACCATCTGGAGCCTTCAGGATTGTGCGGAGACTGTTCGCGCCTTTGCCGACGAGGCCATTAAGGACAAATTCCTGCCCCGAATCTACGAAGGTGCGACCTGCTCAATGGACCTGACCGAGCCGGATGCAGGCAGCGACCTGCAGGCTGTAAGGCTGAAGGCCACCTATGACGAGTCTGCCGGATGCTGGCGGCTCAATGGTGTAAAGCGCTTCATAACCAACGGCGGAGCCGACCTTCATCTTGTGCTGGCACGCTCCGAGGAGGGCACAACGGACGGCCGCGGCCTTTCCTATTTCCTGTTCGACAAGCAGGATGGCGGCCTGACAGTCCGGCGTCTTGAAAACAAGATGGGCATCAAAGGCTCCCCAACGGCTGAGCTGGTCTTCACCAACGCACCCGCCCATATCATCGGGGAACGCCGTTTCGGGCTCATCAAATATGTGATGACACTTATGAATGATGCGCGGCTTGGTGTCGGTTCGCAGTCGGTCGGCCTTTCCGAGGCGGCCTGCCGCGAGGCTGAACGCTATGCGGCTGAGCGCGAGCAGTTCGGCCAGGCCATTGCCGCCTTCCCGGCTGTGCGTGACCTGCTGCTGGCCATGCGCGCCCGCACTGACGCCACCCGCACTCTGCTGTACGAGACCGCCCGCATGGTGGATTTGTGCAAAGGATACGAGGATCTTGGCAGGCCGATGACACCGGAGGAGCGAACCGCCTACAAGTGGGCGCAGCGCAGTGCCGACATGCTGACGCCGCTGCTGAAGCTCTCCGCCTCGGAGTTCGCCAACCGCAACGCCTACGA
>DBYD01000023.1:0-7949 GCA_002309855.1 Bacteroidales bacterium UBA1195 | reverse complement strand
GGCTTCATGAAGGAGTACGCCTGCGAGCGGCTCTATCGTGACGCGCGTATCCTGAGCATTTATGAGGGAACTTCGCAACTTCAGGTGGTCGCGGCACAGAAGGGGCTTTCAAACGGAGCCTACCTGACCAAGATAGGGGAGTATGACGCACTCCCGTTCCATGCGGAACTGGAGCCGCTGCGTGCGATGCTGCGCGAGGCGGTGGAGGACTTCAAGGCATTGGCCGCACTGCCGAACACTGCGGAAAGCGCCTATGACTTCAAGCGGATGCAGACCGATGTTGTGGCTGGGTNNCTGCCGTAATCATGGGTTATCTGCTGCTGGCGGATTGCGACCGGCAGCTGAAGGGCGACACAAGCTGCAGCCGCAGCTTCATGCCCTCGGCCAGGTACATGGCGGCATACGCCCGTGCGGAGGCTGCGCGTTCGCTCCAGATGGCGAAAGCCTATAGCCTGTAGGTGAATTTTTTTGCAGGAATTTGGATGAAGGTATCCAAATATTCGCTATTTTTGCAAAATCAGTTTTTGGGTAATCCGGTCTGTACAGGTTCGCCGGAGAATTCAAAAAATCAATTTAATAAGTTTTTGAACCTGTGCTGAAAATTTTTCTATCATGAAAAAATTGGCTTCTTTGTTTTGTCTGCTGGCCTTCTGCGCTGTGAGTGCGGACGGACAGTCTTTCCAACAGCCGTTGGAAAAAGTTTTCCACTATATGATGCCCGGCCATGCCGTACGGCACCATGCTGTGCAGAAATCCTATACCGATTCGCTACTCTCCGCCTATACTGTGATGAGCAGGAACAACGGTCTGACAACCAGTATGTACTACGAATTGCAGGAGGATGAGACTTTTTTGCTTGATGAAATAACCTACACCTATGTCAAGGACGGTAAGGTTTTGGAGACCGGTACTTTGAGCGCCACGGGCGACACTTTGGATAAGACCGTTTACCAGTATTACAACAACAGTAACGAAATTCACAGCACATACGAGTATTTTGGCGGTACCGATCCGGAGCTTGTGACTATGGAGATGTATTATGGCGTGAAGAATATCGAAATTAGCGGACTGGATGATGTGAACGGCCTTTTCGGCTTCACCTCCGCTATTTGTGACTCCATGATCATCTATGAATTTGACGAGGAGGACACCTCTGTTATGGCCGGATACTACACCTTCGATGCGGACGGTATGCCTGCAACCTTCTCCATGTCGGTTGAATACAGCGGCGTTCTGATGGATGTGATTGTGAAATTTGTTGTGGAGAACAAGCTCCCGGTCAAGGCGACTGTCACCATCAGCGCAATGGGCGGCATGATGACCGCAAATGTGATGGAGGCCATAATGTCCTATAACAATAAAGGTCAGGTCCTGTCGAGCGAGCTGATTCCTCTTAAGAATGACCTGATTGACATCTCCCAGATGATTCCACGTATGAAGGATGTGAACACCTACCTGAACGACAAGCTCCACTGCATATCCAGCTTCGGATGGGTGGTTCGCGATTCCACACATGCCGGTTATGTCATGTATGCGCGCGACTATTATGCGTATGATGTCACAACAGGTGAAATCGACACCATCTATCATTTCGAGCAGTATGAGGAAATGGCCGGTGACGGTATTGCCACCAACTCACGTCTGCAGGTTTCTGTCTCCCCAAATCCTGTAAGGGACATGTTGCAGATTAGCGGTCTGGAGCAGCCTGCCGAAGTTGTGTTCTACAGTGCCGATGGCAAAAAGATGATGGAAAGCAGGGTGGAGGCCGGCAACTCTTCGCTGTCGCTGCAGACTCTGCCGCAAGGTGTGTACTTCGTTTCAATCCGGAATGCCTCCGGTGCCACTGTGCAAAAAATTGTCAAGCAATAGGCCATGGCAGTTGAACTTACAGGTAAAATTATCCTGATGCTTCCGCAGCAGAGCGGTACAAGTGCCCGTGGCACCTGGAACAAGCAGGAGTTTGTGATAGAGACGGAGGAGCAGTATCCGAAGAAAATATGCATCTCCGCGTGGAATGAAAGGGCTGCCGAGGTGGCGCAGATTCCCGTCAACACACCGGTCAAGGTGTCGGTGAACATCGAATCGCGGGAATACAACGGAAGATGGTACACCGATGTGCGTGTCTGGAATATCCAGGTGGTGAGCGGACAGGCCATCGATCCGGAATACACCGGCGGCTATTCGGACATGCCGCCGCAATCCGCCCAGCCCTATGCATCACAGCCTGCGGAGAATGCCCCGCTGCCGGATGCAGGGGACGAACTGCCTTTTTAAGAAATATGAAGTCGGCTGGAAGGCCGACTTTTTTTAAAATAGTGAAATATGCAGAAAATAGGAATGTGTTTGCTGTTGGCCTGCCTGCTCCTTGCCGGACCGGTTATGGCAGGGTCGGATGGGGAACTCTGGCAGGAGGCCAACGACGCCTACCGTCGGAAAGATTACGGGACGGCTGTCAGTCTGTATGAAAAGCTGATTGCAAATGAGGCGGTCAGTGCGGATCTGTACTACAACATGGGCAATGCCTGCTATCGGCTGAACCGGCTGGGTGAGGCGCTGCTGTGGTATGAAAGGGCCTTGCGCCTGCAACCTTCAAATGCGGACATCCGGGCCAACATCGCATTCGTGAACAGCCAGACGGTTGATCAGATGGAGGTGCTGCCTGAATTGTTCCTTAAAAGGTGGTTTTCCGCCTTGCGCAACCTGTTTTCACAGAAGGGATGGGCTGTTTTCTCAATCCTGTGCGCGCTGCTCTTTTTCATTGTGCTGGCCTTTTTCCTGCTCGCAGGTGATTTGCGACGCCGTGTCCGGCTGCTTGTGCTGGACGGCTGCCTGCTCCTGCTGCTTGCATTGGGTGTCGGTATGGCCTTTGCGCAGAAGAGGGCGCTGGAACGCACCGATGAAGCCATTGTCACCGCCCTGTCGGTTTCGGTGCGGAGCATGCCGGACGCCTCCGGCACCGAACTTTTCACTGTGCATGAAGGCATGAAGGTACGTCTGACGGATGAGGTCGGCGAATGGGTGGAGGCGCAGTTCCCGAACGGCAGCAAGGGCTGGGTTTTAAGCCGTCAACTGACTGTAATCTGAAATGTATCCAAAATTTTCCGGTTTCACAAGACCAATCCTGATTGCAGGTCCCTGTGCGGCTGAGTCGGAGGCGCAGTTGTGGGAGACTGCGAAGGCGCTGAAGGCTGGAGGGGATGTCTTGCTGTTCCGTTGCGGCAGTTGGAAGATGCGTTCCAGACCGGACGGTTTTGCCGGAATGGGGGAGGCCTCGCTGCCTGTGCTGCAGCGTATCCGTACGGAGCTCGGGCTGCCGGTTTGTGTGGAGATTGCCACACCTGACCAGGCGGCGGCGCTGCTGAAGCATGACATCCGCTGCTGCTGGCTCGGTGCCCGCACCACTGTAAATCCTCAGCAGGTTGCTGAAATCGCCGAATCGCTGCGGGGAACAGACATGTCCGTAATGGTGAAGAATCCTGTTGCGCCTGACCTTAAATTGTGGGAAGGGGCGTTTGAGCGGCTCCTGCAGGCAGGCCTGACCGATTTGGCGGCGGTGCACCGCGGTTTCTCCACATCCGATGCGGCCCCTTACCGCAACCGCCCCTTGTGGCATGTTGCCATTGAATTCAAACGTCGCCATCCTGAATGGGCCATGATAGGCGATCCAAGCCATATTTCCGGCTGCCGCCAGCTTTTGCCCGAAGTGTCACAGCAGGCTCTGAATCTTGATTTCGACGGTCTGATGATTGAGGTTCATCCGTCACCGGACTATGCTTTGAGCGATGCGGCGCAGCAGATCACACCGGATGAATTCACCCGGCTGCTTTCAGGAGTGCGCTTTCCGACAGTTCCGGCTGCGGACGGCAGCCTGCAACGCTATCGTGCGGAATTGGACGAGCTTGATTCCGAGATTCTGGCATTATTTGCCCGCCGGATGCATGTTTCACGCGAAATAGCGCTTGTAAAGGCGGAAAAAAGTCTTCCGCTGCTGCAGATGGACCGTTGGCGTGAGGTTCTGGCCGATGCTGTTCGTCAGGGCGAAGTTCTCGGTTTGGATGCCCGTTTTGTGGAATCCTTGATGCAACTGGTGCATGCCGCCTCATTGGAGGAGCAGGAGAATGTCCTCCGGCATTCCGGCGTTTATGGTGGTGGAATGGATTATTCCGGTTCCGGGGTGCAGAAGGATGAGTAGTCGCAATGTTTGCAGTAGGATCCGTTGCAGGGATTGAACTTGTTTTCCGGGTTCAGCAGTACCTCCCATAAGTCGGAAAGTACTTTTTCAAAAGCCTGGAAATCTTCGGTGTCAAACAGGGTTTTGCCTGCGATTGAAAGTGGCATCCGCTGTTCAGGATGCTGGAGCGATATGATTTCCCCCGCCAACCGTGGAATGCGGTCCCTTTTGTGTTTTACGAACATGTAGAGCATCAGCTGCAACGCCTCCTTGTGGGTTCCGTCCGTCAATTCCTGCATTGTGGCGGTTTTCATTTTTTTCGCGTCCATAAAACCGGTCTTGTAGTCCACGATGCGGAGTGTGCCGTCGGGAAGCTGCTCCTCACGGTCTATGACACCGCTGAACCGTATGGCTTTGCCACCGGCATGCAACATGTAGCCTGTAATGGCCTCCTCAACCTGCACGATACGGTAGGATTGTGCAGCCATCTCCTTCCGGTAACGTTTCAGGTAATCGTTCAGATAGCGTTGGCAGAGTGAAAGTACCAGCCTGTTGGCCGCATGGGAGACCTCCTTCTCATTCAGCTTGGTTTGGGTGACTTTGTCGTTACAGAAGGTTTGCACCAGTTCCGCTGTGTCCACATCGGCAACAGGTCCGTCGTTTCCTGGCCGCAGCCGTTCCTCCAATATTTTATGGATGACAGTCCCCATAACTTTCGCACCGATGTTTTCCTCCCGCTCTTCGGGTGGGGCGATTTTCAGCAGATATTTAAGATAAAAGCGGAACGGACATTCCAGATAGCTGTTTATTGAGGATGCGGAATAGATGTGGTTTTCCAATAGCTGTTGTAAAGACTCCGTCCGGACAATTTCAATCGGAGGGGTTTCCATTGGTGGCTGTATTGGCAGCGGCACCACCGTTTCGCGGATCCGGATGTTCGGTAGCCCTTCCCAACTGTTCTGCAGTTGAAGCATAAGCCTGCTTTTTTCACGCACTTCGTTGCGGTTGTCCATGTTGTAGCAGAGACTTATTTTTTTTGCCCGTTGCAGCAGCCGGTAAAAATGGTAGGTCATGATGGCCTCATGGTTGTGAAAGGTTGGGAGATGATAGTGCTGCCGGAGGTCAAACGGTAGCAGTGTGCGGTTCTTTTTTGCATTTGGAATCACCCCTTCGTTAAGTGAAAGCAGGATAACATGGTCAAAGTCCAATGCTCTGGTCTCCAGCATACCCATGATTTGTAACCGGCTTTCCGGATTGCTCTGGAAGGGGATGGAGATCCGGCTGAGAAGGCTTTCCAACAGGTAGCGGCCTGAAATGGTGTCCATTGGGGAATCCGCTGCAACAAAACCGAAAAGCGGCGGTATTTTTGTCTGCAGGTGATGCAACAGTTCTTGGTATGGTTTGGGCATTGATTCGTGCTGCAGGAAGGTGAGCAGGACGTTGATGCGCTCCTGTAGGGAGTGCGCGTTCCCCGTGTCAAAAAAAAGACGGCACAAAATTTCTGTAGTGTCGGAATCCTGTTGCGCCCTTTGCAGCATGTCGGACAGTGCGGCGGCATCATAAAACAGTGTGGAACTATCGCTGAATTCTGGTGCGGAACCGCTGATCATCAGCCGCTCCCGTATTATCGGATTCTCAAAAAAGTGGCGGACATCCCGGTGATAAAGCATGGGGCGGGCGTGGATTGGCGAAAGCCGTTCCATGTTTTCAATGGCGGTCATGAAATGGTGCAGCATGGGGAAGGCTGGTGTATGCTTCAACTTGTATTCCATGCTGATGTTGGCCTTCTCTTCCGGCAGTGCGTACAAGACGGGCAGCAGCAGTTCCTCCTTTGTCAGCACAATCACGCAACTTTTTCCCTCATCCTTTTCCCGGTATCCCTTCAGGATGGCAGGCAGCAGTTCCGCCTGGCTGCTTTCCTGCGGCAGACCGTAGATGTCCAGCTGTTTTTCAATTTGGTGCAGGAAGTCATGTCGGAACAGCGTTGGGTGTATTCGGGTCTGCAGGTGGCGGATGAAGGCACCGGCCAATGCAGGTGTCTCCTGCCGATCCGTCTCCTGCAGGCAGGAGATGTCAATGTCAATGATGACTTCAGCTTTTCCTGCCTGATAAAGTGAGACAACCATCTCCTCCTCTGCAACGGAGAGGGCGCTGAAACCTATGAAGATGTATTTTTCGTAAGGCAGCCGGTCAACGGACCCCATGAGTTTTTCCTGTGCTATGCGGTACATCATTCCCTGATATGCGGTTCCGTTGGCCTCCAGCCGCTCCCGCAGATGTCGGTAATATTCCGGCAATTCGCGGCAGAAATCCAGATAGTGTTTCTGCATCTCCGACCCTCCATCCTCTGTTACGGTGGGGAATGCGGATTCTATCTCCTTGATGTGCAGCAATGAGAAGAACACATTGCCGGCATCGGCCAAAGAGAGGTCAATGTCGTTGAAGTCGTTCAGCAGCATCTGTGCGTTGCCTGCAAACTGGTGGAAGGAGAGGGGATCGGAGGGGTGCATTTCGTGATGAATTGCAAAAAGCTGCAGCAACAGCTCCTCCTCAGCGGCCAGCCTGCAGCCCGAAAGCAGCTCCATCCAGTTCGCGACAGCATACATTTCCGGCATAAGCCTGCCACCGGATCCGGCAGTGTTCCGCAATTCCTCCCGCATGGTGCGGAGTGAACGGTTGGATGGCAGTATGAGGCAGCAACGGTGCAGCTCCGGGTATTTTTCCGCCAGATAGGCGGCGCATTCCTGAAGAAAGGTTTTCATCCTTGTGGTTTTAAAATGCAAAGATAAATGAAATCGGGATATGTATCATTTCATACCGAAAAAAAAATAAATTTGCAAATCGGTGGTTCATATCAGAAATATGATTACCTTTGCAGCATTATTAACTTTAAATCATTTATAATGAAAAAGCTTGTTATTGCGTTATTAGCGTGCTGCACCGTGGTTATGTTCGGTTGCAAAAAGGAAGAGGTGAAGGATAAAAACACCATCAAGGGTATCATTACATTCTATGATGCCGATCTTGAGGAGACCCATCCTGCGAAGGGTGCGGTTGTCCGCGTCCATAACGACAAGGCGGAGGCATATGTTGCCGAGACCAAAGCCGCAACGGACGGAAGCTATTCTTTTACCAATTTGAAGGATGGCAAATATCAGATTTCCGCCACTCATACGGAAACCGAGCTCTTTGACCAGCCGGAAGTCTACAAGGCACGTACCGCCAATTACGAAGTGAAGGGCGAGCAGGTGCAGGAGGTGAACATCACCTGCAAGAAATAGTTCCCTCATGCAGTATTTCATTGGAAATCAATAATCATTCATAAATTTTTAACAAGAGATGAAAACCGCTTACAATTTCAATGCGGGACCCTGCGTCCTGCCTAAACAGGCCATTGAGAACACCATCAAGGCTTTGTATGATTTTGACAACACCGGTATCGGTATCGCTGAGATCAGCCACCGCACCCCGGGCTGGGAAAAATGCATGGCTGAAACCCGCCAGTTGTGGCGTGACCTGCTGAACATCCCTGAGGAATACGAAGTGCTGTTCCTCGGTGGCGGCGCAAGCACCCAGTTCATGACCGTTCCTGCCAACCTGCTCAACAGGAAGGCTGCCTACCTGCAGACCGGCGTTTGGGCGAAAAAGGCTGCCAAGGAGGCCAAGCTGTTCGGTGAGACCGTCATCGTCGCTTCGAGCGAGGACAAGACTTACAGCTACATTCCGAAGGGCTGGACGGTTCCTGCCGATGCCGACTATTTCCACATCACCACCAACA
>DBYD01000022.1 GCA_002309855.1 Bacteroidales bacterium UBA1195 | reverse complement strand
TAACTTTTTAAAGTAGATTCAAAATTAAAAACGCAAAAACAGTGTGATAAATGTATATTATTCTAAAACAAGTAATTAAATGATATATTAATAAATTTAAATTATTTGAAAATGACGAAAGACACCAGTTTTTGTTATGGAATAATTTTTTATTTCATAACTATTCAAATTTATAATATCGTATGCGATTTGATTTCGAGTTTGCTCTTGGGATTTAATGAAAAGATTATTTTTATTCCCATTTCGTTAATTTTGGTTGTTGTTTGTTTTCTTTTGTGTTTTATAAAAATGAATAAATTTAGGGACATAAAAATATGGAAAATATTATTAGTCGTTTTATTGTCTTTTATATTAAAGTTTTTTAATTTGCCTGGACGATATTATATGACAACAAGTTCATTTTATACCATCGAACAACAATCTATTATTACTTTGTTAATATTTTCCAGTAAGGCATTAATTAATATAGGAATAATAGTAATAGCATATTTTCAATATGTAAGGATAAAAAAGTAGGTGTTTTTGTAATGAACTCTGAAAATTGGACAGCAGTTGTGTAAATGAAATCAAGTCGTAACATATTAGTTGTTGAAGTTCTGTACGATTCCCTCTACGACGAAAGCGGCGTTGTCTGCTACCAGTATGGGAAAATGGGTGAAATCACCAAGGAGACCCGTATTTATGCGCTTCCGTTCCTCTCGCAGCCAATATCCTTGACAACGCAGTTCCGCTATGATTCCTGGGGACGTGTGGACAGCATATTCTACCCTGACGGGGAAAGGTTGAAATACCAGTATGACCTCGGCGGACAGCTGCAAAGCATTACCAACAACAGCAACTACACCTACCTGGACAACGTGACCTACGACAGATTCGGCGCGAAGACCAGCCAGAAGTACGGCAACGGATTGAAGACCAACTACAGCTACAACAACCTTACAAGGAGGCTTTCCGGCATCACCACCATGAACGGCAACAGCCAGGTCTCCTCCTTCGCCTACACCTACGACAATGTTGGTAACGTCACACAGGTGACCTCTGTCTGCCCGTGGCTGACGAACAGGAACTTCACGGAAACCTTTACCTACGATGCCTCCGACCAGCTGACTGCGGCCACGGAGACACAGCATCAGGGCTACCAGCTGGCGGTCAGTTATGGCAACTGGGGTAAAATCACCAGTTACAGCCTTGCGCAGGCCGATTTGCAGAACAACACCACGCAATCCGAGATCCAAGCCTACACCTATCCTGTTTACAACAGTTTGCAGGATGCCCAGACCCTGTTCGCTCCGGCACAGCGCACCATCACCGATGCGAACAACAACGTTGCCACTGAAACCCTCACCTTCGGCATCAACGGCTCCTTGCGCAGGCGTGACGTGCAGGCACAGAATTCCTTCACTGAATACTACCTGTTCAACTCCGCAGCCAACCTGAAGGCCTACAGCAACAACGGCTTGGATTTCGCTTATTATGGCTACAACGCCTCCAACACACGTGCCTACAAGTTGAGTTTTCTCAACCAGAACCAATGGGTGAACGGCCAGCCGGAACCGCTGGACTTGCAGCTGCAAAGTGCTATGTTCTACCCCAACGCCTACCTGAACTTCAACCATAACGGTGAATACACCAAGCATTACTACAACGGTGCGGAGCGTATTGCCAGCCGCCTCGGTAGCAACACCCATCCAACAGATGCGACAAGCAATGACCGGTTGGAATACCGTATGATGCGAGAGGAGGAGAAATTCCGCGAAAACATACAGGAACTTGTTTCGGACGGGCAGCCCGTGGATTTTCAGGGAACAGTGGAACTTAATTCCCTGCAACCTGTCAATGTCACCTCCGACATCTTCTACTACCACACAAACCACCTCGGCAGCACCGCGTATGTCACCGACAACAACGCCACCATAACCCAAGGGTTCCTTTACGCTCCTTTCGGTGAAATCACCACAGAGTACGCCCCCATGTGGCAAAACGGCACCTTGCCCAAATACTCCTTCAACGCCAAGGAACTGGATGAGGAGACAGGCATGTATTATTACGAAGCAAGGTACTACAAACCGCCGGTGTTTACCAGCAGGGATGCGATGTTTGAGAAGTACTTCTGGATGACCCCGTATGCCTATTGCGCGAACAATCCGGTGAAGTATGTGGATCCGAGTGGGGAAGAGATGCAAATTCCTCCAATATTCCCCTTTTTTACTAATACTTCCTTTTTAACCACTACACCTGAAATTATGGCATTGTCTGCTAATAAAACGCCACTTGTACGTCCTGTAAGGACTATGGCAAAAAATACAACTGAAACAACAAATGGGAAACCAACAATAAATCTACAACGCATTTCAGAAGGAAAACAAGTTGAAGCGGAACAATTACAGAAACTTGGGTTGCAAAAAAACACAAAACCATACACACAAACCGATCCTAAAACAGGGAAGAAAGGTACAACCATACCTGATGGCATGAAAGATGGACAAACAACAGAAGTAAAAAATGTTAAAAAATTATCAGATTCAAAGCAATTAAGATTACAAAAAGAAGTCTCAAATAGTAATGGGAAAAATCCACGACTCGTAATAAATAGAACCGCAAATATCAGCAGAACGATAACAGAAAATGGTTTTGATATTCAATATTATAACTTAACTATACCAGTAGTTAAGACAGATAACACTCGAGTTTTTATTCAAAAACCAATTAATACTTCGATTGATGTTCCTAACTGAAGATGAGATAGCTTTAATAGAAAGTGCGAAAGAATATTTGACGGCATTTCTTACAAATTACAGGGAATTTCATCCATTTGCTATGATAATGGATAAAAAAAAGTATATATATCCATTGGAACACGAAGTGGAAAATGAATTTCCCAATCCAATGTCGCTTATAAATCTATATGAACAAACTTTTTATAACGAAATAAAAAAAGAGTACATTCTTGGTATACTTTGCATTAATGTTTGGATTCATTTAAATGTAAAAGGCATAATAAAGAAAAGAAACGCGATAGAAATTAGAATTATAGGAATTAACTATAAAAAAAAGATGGTCTTATTATACAAAGTAAAAAATGATAAAAGCGTAATCTTTCAAGAGATTATTGGATATAATGCAGAATAATGTTTTATCTGGTGAATAATCATTATGATAGAAATCACCGTGAATTTGAATAACAGTCATATGAATGTTTTATAACAAATTACTCTCTTACGGCACATTATGGGCAGAGCTATCCTCCGACCAGCTGACTGCGGCCACGGAGACACAGCATCAGGGCTACCAGCTGGCGGTCAGTTATGGCAACTGGGGTAAAATCACCAGTTACAGCCTTGCGCAGGCCGATTTGCAGAACAACACCACGCAATCCGAGATCCAAGCCTACACCTATCCTGTTTACAACAGTTTGCAGGATGCCCAGACCCTGTTCGCGCCCCAACAGCGCACCATCACCGACATCAGCAACAATGTTGCCACCGAAACCCTCACCTTCGGCATCAACGGCAGCCTGCGCAAACGCGAAGTGCAGCACCCGATGCCCTACACTGAGTACTACCTCTTCAACTCCGCCGCAAACCTCAAAGCCTACAGCAACAACCTTACGGACTTCGCCTACTACGGCTACAACTCCTCCAACTCCCGCACCTACAAGTTGAGTTTCCTCAACACGAACCAGTGGGTGAACGGGCAGCCGGAACCGCTGGACTTGCAGCTGCAAAGTGCTATGTTCTACCCCAACGCCTACCTGAACTTCAACCACAACGGCGAATACACCAAGCACTACTACAACGGTGTGGAGCGCATTGCCAGCCGCCTCGGTAGCAACACCCATCCAACAGATGCGACAAGCAATGACCGGTTGGAATACCGTATGATGCGTGCGGAGGAGAAATTCCGCGAAAACATACAGGAACTTGTTTCGGACGGGCAGCCTGTAGATTTTCAGGGAACAGTGGAACTTAATTCCCTGCAACCCGTCAATGCCACCTCCGACATCTTCTACTACCACACCAACCACTTGGGAAGCACCGCGTATGTCACCGACAACAACGCCACCATAACCCAAGGGTTCCTTTACGCTCCTTTCGGTGAAATCACCACCGAGTTCAATGCCACCTTCGGCAACGACATTATACCCAAGTACAGCTTCAACGCCAAGGAATTGGACGAAGAAACCGGCATGTATTATTATGAGGCAAGGTACTACAAACCGCCGGTGTTTACCAGCAGGGATGCGATGTTTGAGAAGTACTTCTGGATGACACCATACGCCTACTGCGCGAACAACCCGGTGAAGTATGTGGATCCGGATGGGGATGAATTAATCGGTGCACTTATTGGAGCTGCAGTAAAAGCAACTATGGAAATAACTTCCCAAACAATTAGTAACGGATTCACAAATTTGAATAATGGAAAAGGTTTTTTTAATAATTGGGGCAAGAATATTGACTGGGTGGATGTTGGCATATCAGCAGTAGAAGGTCTTGCTGACGGTATAGCACCTGGTTTAGGGAAAACTGCCAAATTAGCAATAGAAGGTGGTTCCATGGTTTTAAAATCCGCAGTGGATTTAAAGGGTTCTGAAGAAAATGAAGGGAAAATCACCTTCACATCAGTCGTGCTAAAAAGCAAAGACAGGCATAAGAATTGGGGAAATTTTGGAATAGATCTGGCTGGTGAGATTTTTTCATTTGCCGTAGGGAAAGCTGCAAATATTGATGACATCCCATTTTGTCGATCAAATTTTTCAGGTTGCCTATTTGAAGCGGGATTTAAAGGTGCTATTTCAGGATCATTTGTAACACCATTTAATATGTTGGAAGATAACTATAAGCAGAATAGAAAAAAGAAAAGCAGCTCAAATGAAAGTGAGAATACAACAAATGAAAGACGTGGCATAATAACTTATGGTCCTTTAATTTTAGTAAATATGGAATAGATACAATTGATGATTTTTTAAGTGTTATTTGGATATTTATTTTATAATATTTTAGCAAATATCTATGAAAGACAAGATAAAAAAAATCATCCTTGATATAAAATCCGTAATCTTTGTTCTGACCTTCATGCACTTGGGAATGGTCGTTTTGTGCTGTTGGACTGACATTGGTGAAATAAAGAATGTTTCTGATTTTAAGGAAAAAAACAGAAACGCCAGACGCGGATACGCAGAATATGTGGATATTACCTACAAATATAAGGGTGGTGGTCATGATTATTACAATCTTTACGATGAGAACGGAATGCTCCTGTCTGCAAATCGTGAAGGAAGTAAACCCTCACGCTGGACAGCGGAAAACTATTTGGGTTGCATATATGTTTGTTACTATGATACAACATGCTCCCCACTACATTTTTTCATTTGTTATGACAGCTTGATTTTTAATACGCCGCCAATATACAAAACAGTCGCTTATGTGAAACATGTTGTCCTGTCGGAAACAACTGATTATACTGAAATAACCTTCAAATGGAAAACGGCATCCGGAAAATGGAAACATAATGACCAGTGTATTAGTCGGGAAAGTGCAGACAAGTATATCCAATACAAAAGAAGCAGGCGGCCTGTTGAATGTCTTGTTTATCAAACAATGGGAGGCCAGCTTGCCCATATATTTTAAAACAAAGTGACAATATGACAATAACGAATTTAAAACTAATATTCGGTTTCAGTTTTTTCGGCCTCTCTTTAGGAGGTTTTATCATCCTGATAGGAATAATTGTATTATGCAGTTGCATATACAGTAAAAAAAAGGATTTCATACAACCATATTATATGTATCCTTCCGAGAGTGGGAAAGGCAAATGGACCGGCTTTTTATGTGTCGCCAATGTGTTTTTTAACAATTCCATACCGTGGGTTGTACTGATTGCCTCAAACATCTGTTATCATTATCCTTACCAGCCGCCTGTGGTCGCCTATGTGACTTCAGGGTATATCGTTCTGAATGTCCTGGTGATTTTGTTGCTGTTGCCGCACGATATCAGGACAGGAAGAGACAATGGCTTGCTAACCTGCATCAGCGGACGGTTCCTTGCCTCGCTTTGCTGCATGTATCAGATACACTACGTCATGAAACCTTTTACAAAAAAGCCTGACAACGGACAGGGTCGTTAGTGGGATTTCTTACAAACTTATTGTCAAGGGAATACTGTAAGAAAGTATAAATTCAAATTTAATTTATTATTTTTCAGAAAAACAACTTCTAAACAAAATAAAAATCAAACCACACAAAGCCATGAATAAACGAATAATTCTATCAGCAATACTGACCCTTGCGCTGCTGCCGATGATGCTGCGGGCGCAAAACCCCATAACACTGCTCTCCGTGCGTCCGGATGCGGACAGCCTGGAAGGCTTCAACCATACCTTTCCGAGGCTAGTGTTGTGCAACACCGGCCGTGACAGTATGAAAAACATCGGGTTGGAGGTGCTGGTGGTTGACAAGTACGACACGGTGGTCGCCCATCTGCGGGATACCATTGCCGCCCTTCCGGGCGGCGACACGGCGGAACTGGCCTTCCGCAGCCGTTACACGGTGCCGGACTACACCGGCAGCTACCGGCTGAAAGCGGTTTATGGCACCGACACCATTGTCTCTGTCGCCCGCTGCATCTACCGACCGGACACATTGGACGTTGAGGTGCTCTCCGTCCGCCCGGACGTGGATACGGCGTTGGGCTGTACCACTGTGAAACCGATAGTGACGATTTGCGGCCACAGGAACAAGAAAATAGGGACGGCGTTATATACTGACCATATTTTTGTTATTGCGTATGACAGCAACAACCATCGTATAGGGTCTGTCGCTGATGACTATTTCGATTTCTATTATAATGATACTATGAAAGTGAAGCTGCGATACGGAATCAGTGTGCCCAACTACACCGGACACTACCGTCTTGTGGCGTATATAATGCGAGATGGCAAGAAAAATATGATAACCTCCAATGATACGGTCACCTACAACGCCCCATGCCGGATGGACACCATAGACATACAGATGATTCTAGTGCGTCCGGATGTGGATCCTGCGGAGGGGAGGAGCGAGATAAACGCATGGGTGAAATGTTATTACCGTTATCCTACCATGACAAAGATTTCTGTCAACTACTGCCTGCAGATATATGACAGCACAAATGTGTTCATCTCCCAATACACAGGCAGTGTGCAGGTGGAATGTAACAAGGAGCAGTTGGTGAAACTGTGGACATGGAAGGTTCCTGACTATACGGGACACTACTATATGAAGGCGTTTTTCACGAAAATAAAGGACAGCCTGAACATAACGGCCTCCAACGACACTGCGGTTTTCAAGGCATACTGCATCAGACACAAAGTAACGGACGTGCAGCTGGTCTCCGTGCGGCCGCAGCATGACAGCGCGGAGGTTAGGAGCTGGACCTCCCCTGTGGTTGTGGTGAAGAATGTTGGGACTTTCGATGTGAGGAATATTGTGGTGAATGTTCAGGTGGACACCTCCAGTTTGCCCAAGATCGAAAGGTATGCCTGTTATTGGGACACCATCCCATTCCTCGTAGCCGGCGATTCGGTGAAATGGGTCCTGTCCGCCAGCTACCAGGTGCCGCTTCCTTGGGAAAGCCCATTTTATCGCATGAGTGCCTCCATTGCTGTGGAGAATGACGAAGTCAGCACGAACAACAGCGTCATTTATAATGCCAACTGCCGCAGAACCGTTGATTTCAGGCTTGTTTCGTTCCAGATGCCTTCGGACACCTTTTGGGGCGGGGTGCCCGTCTATCCCAAGGTGCGGATTGTCAACAACAGCTTGGTGGAGATAAGAGGATTCATGTTCTGGATGGAAGTCTCCGATTCGGCTGGAAACATGTTGCAGAGCTGGCAGGAGAGCGGACTCAATTATCAAACCGATCATGTGAATGCCGGGGACACCGTGGACTTCCAATGCAAGCAGCCCATCAAAGCGCCGAACTACAACGGCGTTTTCCGGCTGCGGGCGGCCGTCTACTTTCTGCCCAACGAATACACGCTGACGCGCAGTGACACCTTGGTGCAGTATTACCGCTGCTTCCACAATGACACCATCGACGTGTCGCTGACCAATCTGGTCTATCCTGTCACCTCGGAGCTGCTGATAGGGCGCACAAAAGTGTACCCGACAGTGTATGTGAGGAGCCGGAGCAATGTGGTGCACCACAATCTGGCGATAACCGCAATAGTGTATGACAATGTGGGTGCCCTGTATGATTCGATAACGGAGATTATCCCGAAATTGGAGGCGGGCACAAGCGTATACCGGTTCAACCGCTGCTACAAGGTGCCGAACGCCCCGGGCAAATATAAGCTGAAAGTCTGTCTGGAATCTCTCAAGGGGGATGTCTCCGTGGCCGACAATGTGGTTCAGGGCGAGTTCCGCTCCAGGGTGCGTCCCGACACCATTGATGTGGCGTTGGACACGCTACTGTGTCCCTCTGTCACGGAGACCTTGCTGGGCAACACGGAGGTCAGGCCGCAGGTGCGGGTGGTGAACCGCGGCAATGCGGAGGCCGACAGTCTGGTGATAGATGCGCTGGTGTATGACCAGTCCGGTGCGCTTGCCGATTCGCTTATGGGCATGATAGTGCTGCTGGAGGAGGGGACGGACACGCTCTACACCTTCCATTCCGCCTACCGCGTGCCGAATGCGGATGGGACCTACACCTTGAGGCTGCATGTTCATGCGCCATACGGGGACACATGTCTGGAAAACAATGTTCTCCAGCGTAAATTGCGCTCCAGGAGGAACGATTCGGTCGATTTGCAGCTGATGTCCGTCACGCTCTCCGATACTGGCGTGCTGGCTGGCGGGGCCTGGGTGCGCCCCACTGTAAAGGTGGCCAATCTGCTGCGCAACGCGGATGCCAACAACGTGAAGGTTTATGTGGAGGTGCTGGACAGTGCCGGACAAAGGTTGGACCTCCTGCGGGAAAATCTGGCGCGTGTGCCCATGGCGGACACTGTGGGGCTTGTCTTTGCGGACAGCTTACAGGTGCCGGACTATACCGGAAAATTCTGGGTGAGGGCCTATGTGGAGGCCGCCATGTATGAGACCGACCGCTCCAACGACACGCTGCTGTGCGCCTATACCTGCCAGAGTCCGGATGCGGTTCCTACGGTGGCAATGGAGAACTGGCAGCTCGGCCAGAACATCCCGAACCCCGCCGCAGACAAAACGCTGGTGCCTGTCACGCTGCCAATGCCGGGGACGGTGCGGCTGCAAGTGTTTGCTGCTGATGGGCGGCTCCTTTACCGCAGCGAACATGCGGTTGCGGAGGGCAAGTCCCTGCTGCCGTTGGATTTGGCCGGATACGCCGCCGGAGTCTATTACTACAGCGTGGAATACAAAGGTGAGAGGAAGGTAAGGAAAATGGTTGTGGAATAAAATTCCCGCCCGTGGCGGAAAAAATCATTCCACCATTTTTTATTGAAATATCCGCAATAATTCCATGTCATCCGCGTTATCCGATAGTTTTATGGTAAAGATGCGGAGCATGTCTACATTATATAAATATGTCGGAGGAGTGCTGGCGGCCGTCCTGCTGCTGCCATTGCTGCTCGGTTCCTGCCGGAAGGAGCCTCTGTCCGAGGAGGGCGGCCTGCGCTTTTCCTCGGAGATAGTGGCTTTCGACACCGTCTTCACCTCCATCACATCGGTGACGGAGCGGCTGGTGGTGACCAACCCCTCCAACCGTGAGGTCACGACAGATGTGCTTTTGGGCGGCGGCAGCCAATCCTATTTCTCTGTAAATGTGAACGGGAGGCCAGGGCCTTCATTACGGGAGGTGCGCATTCCGGCACGGGACAGCATATTTGTTTTTGTGAAGGTTAACATCCATCCCAACGGGCAGGACACGCCGCTGCTGGTGGCGGACACCCTGCATTTCCTGACCGACGGCGTGCGGCAGCAGGTGCAGTTGGTCGCCTCCGGACAGGACGCACATTTCATCGTGGCGGACAGCCGTGTCGGGAGCATCCCATACAAGATTGTTGCCGGCGAAGGGGAGCACACTGTGTGGAAAAACGACAAGCCATACGTGATTTATGGCTATGCGGTGGTCGATTCGACCGGAAGGCTGGACATTGAACCTGGCGTGCGGGTGTATGTGCACAAGGAGGGCGGATTATGGGTGTACAAGGGCGGCTGCCTGAAGGCGCACGGCACCCTGCAGGAGCCGATTGTGTTCCAAGGTGACAGGCTTGAATCCTTTTTCCAGAAGGACTACGCGCAGTGGAGCCGCATATGGATTAACGAGGGGACGGAGGACAACGAGATGGACTATGTCATTATCCGCAACGCGTTTATCGGAATCCAGGCGGAGATACTGGACGGGGACATGGGGAACCGGCTGGTGCTCTCCAATTCTGTGATTGAAAAGTCGTCCGGCATAGGTTTCTTCGGACGCGGATACCGCGTTGAGGCCTACAACAATGTCTTTTCAGATTGCGGACAGTATGCCCTGGCGCTTGTACAGGGGGGCGACTACCATTTTGTGCACAATACGGTCTGCAACTACTATTCGCAGGGCGTCCGCAAGAGCCCTTCCGTTTTCTTCAGCAACTATTACGATGTGGGTGACATCCGCTATCTTAGCGATTTCAAGGCGGAATTCGTGAACAATGCAATATATGGCAATTTGGCGCGTGAATTTTCATGCAGCCATCTGCCTCAGGCATCGTTCCAGGCCTCCATCCATGACGGGATCCTGCGTTGCGACACCGTATATGCCGATATTTTCGGTGACAACCTCCAACGTGACAAGGATCCGAAACTGGAGGATGTCCGCGCGGGAAAATATGGGCTGACCGCAAATTCACCATGCATCGGGGCGGGGAGATACCTGTCCGCCTATCCGACAGACCGGAATGGCAATCCGCGTCCGGATCCGCCCGCATTGGGGGCTTATGAGTATGTACCAGATAACAGTCAACGAAAATAATACAAGTATGAGGAAAAACTATATTTTCAAATCATTGCTGCTCTGCCTGCTCCTGCTGCCTGCACTGACAGTCTCAGCACAGCAGGTGAAGTCTTCCACCAACAAGAAGGCGATAAAGCAGTACCAGAAGGGTATGGAGCATATCCGCAACAAGGAGTTCGACGAGGCCATCCGGTATGCAAAAATGGCCATACAGGAGGATGTATCCTTTACCGAGGCATACCTCATGGTGGCGGAATCCTATTCCATGAAGCAGGAATCCGATCTTGCGCTGATGTATTATCAGAAGGCACTCTATGTGGATCCTGATTTCTCCCCGCAGCTCTACTATTTTACCGCGAGGGAGTACATGCGTTGCAACCATTACAACGAGGCGCTGGAATATTTTGTGCAGTATTTCGACCATGCCGGCATTGACAAGTCGAAGGCATCGGCCGACATACGCACCCATTACGACCAGTGCGTCTACCGCGCAAAGCTTATGACGGACTCCAACCACATCAAGCTGGTGAACATGGGACCGAACATAAACTCCGTGCTGGACGAGTACCAGCCTTCCTTCACAGCTGACGAGTCCTGTATCGTCTTCACGCTGCTGCGTCCCGCCGACGCCATGACGGAGTGCAAGGGCTGCTCCACGGAGGAGGATCTCTACTTCAGCCGCCAGGAAAAGGGGGAGTGGCAGGCGNNAAAGGGGGGAGGGGCAGCCGGCCAAGCCTCTGGGCGAACCTGTGAACTCCCATTACAACGAGGGGGCGCAATGCATTTCGCCGGACGGCAAATATGTGCTCTTCACCGCCTGCCACCGAGAGGACGGCTACGGCAGCTGCGACCTCTACTGGTCCAAACGTGAGGGGAATCGCTGGACTGTTCCGCAGAACATGGGCAAGCCTGTGAACACCCAGTTCTGGGAGTCGCAGCCCACCTTCGGTGCGGACGGCAAAACCATCTACTACACCTCCAACCGTCCGGGCGGAAAGGGCAAGTGCGACATCTGGATGACCACCATGCTTGAGGACGGCGTCTTCAGCACACCGGTGAATGTGGGCGAGCCCATCAACACCTCCGGTGACGAGTTGTCCCCGTACCTGCACCCCAACGGAACGGTGCTCTATTTCGCCTCGACCGGGCATCCCGGCATGGGCGGGCAGGATCTCTTCTACAGCCTGCAGAACAGCGACGGCAGCTGGAACCAGCCGGTAAATATGGGCTATCCCATCAACACATCGGCGGATGAGTCCAACATCGTGGTCAATGCGAAGGGGACGCGCGGATATGTCTCCTCCAACAAGAAGGGAGGGCTTGGCAAGATGGACATCTACTGGTTCGAGATGCCGGAAAAGATGCGCCCGCAGCCGGTCACATACCTGAAGGGACGTATTTTCAACGCCAAGGATTCCTCCGTGCTGTGCGCCAAATTCAAGGTGATAGATTTGGAGAGCGGGCAGGAGAAGGTGATGTCATCCTCAGACCCGGAGACGGGCGAGTTCCTTGTATGCATCCCCTCCAACGGCAGCTATGCGCTGCATGCCCAGCATCCGGACTATCTGTTCTATTCGGCCAATTTCACGCTCGATTCCTCATACCAGCTGAAGCCTTATCATAAGGATATCTACATGAACCCCATCGAGACGGGTCGCAGCGTCGTGCTGAACAACGTCTTTTTCGACACCGACCGCTCCACGCTGAAAAAGGAGTCGGAGGTGGAGCTTGAAAAGCTTTGCGAACTGATGAAGTCCAACCCGAAAATCCGCGTGGAGATTGCCGGCCATACCGACAATCAGGGCTCGAAGGAGCATAACCTCACGCTCTCGCGCAACCGCGCCAAGGCGGTGTACGACTATCTGGTGGCGCATGGCATAAAGGCCGACAGGATGCGCTACAAGGGATACGGATTTGACCAGCCGGTGGCCTCCAACGACACACCGGAGGGACGTGCGCTGAACCGCCGCACCGAATTCAAAATCGTGGGCAAATAGTGGAAGATGCAATCCGTCAAAAGGCGGGGGAGCTGGGCTTTTCAGCCTGCGCGTTCACTGACTGTTCCGACCTCATGTCGGAACAGTTCCGTTTGGAACGCTGGCTCTCCGCAGGCCGTCAGGCGGGGATGGACTATATGTCCCGCCATCGTGATATCCGCTACCGTCCGGAGCTGCTTTCTGAAGGATGTGTTTCGGTGATTGTGCTTCTGCTGAACTACCACCGGAACGATTATTTGCGGAAAAATGCATCCGCCTTTCAGGTTTCAGAATATGCGCTTGGAAGGGACTACCATGCCGTGATGCGCGAAAAGCTGCATCTGCTGGCGCAGTATGTGCAGACGCTGGGAGAGGGGGTGAAAACCCGCTGCTGCGTTGATACTGCACCTGTGTTGGAGAAGGCGTTGGCGCGGCGTGCCGGATTGGGCTGGATAGGGAAAAACACTTTGCTTGTTACGGAGCATGGAAGCCGTTTCTTCATAGGCGAGGTTTTCACCTCCTTGCAGTTGCATCCTGACGTGCCTGTGGATGAGCGTTGCGGCGGCTGCTCCGCCTGTGTGGAGGCCTGTCCTGCACATGCGCTCTCTGCGGAGGGGTTGGATGCGCGGCGGTGCCTTTCATATCAGACAATCGAGCGGAAGGAGCTCCCTCTTCCGGAAGAGGTGAAAACGGCCTTGGGCCACCGCATCTACGGCTGCGATGTCTGCCAGCAGGTATGTCCCTATAACCGTAATGCGGAGGAGACAAAGGTGGATGATTTTCTGCGCACACCTGAATGGTTTGCGTGGGGGGACGCGCAGTGGCGGCAGCTCACGCAGGAGCAGTTTGACGCCCAGTTCCGTGATTCCGCCATGCAGCGCATAGGTTATGAGCGGCTGATGGAGAACATCCGTGCCGCTTCCGTAAAGGACAATTCTCAGGACGAAGGGTGACTATCCCAGCATTTTCCGTGCAGTGCGCAGGGATTCGACCAGCCGGTCAATCTCTTCAAACGTGTTGTAGGCGGCGAATGAGGCGCGGACTGTGCCGGGTATGCCCAAACTGTCAATCAGCGGCTGGCAGCAGTGATGCCCCGTGCGGACGGCGATTCCCATAAAATCAATCAGTGTGCCCACATCGGTGGGATGGTGCGGCTCCATCAGAAAGGAGATGACGGCGGCCTTTTCGGGCGCGTTTCCGAAAATCCGGACACGCTCCTCCTGCATAAGCCGTTGGGTTGCGTAGGCGGTCAGTTCCGATTCATATTTTATGAGGTTTTCGTGTCCGTACTGCCGGACAAACTCCAGCGCGGCCTGCAGCCCGATGGCTCCGGCCACGTTTGGCGTGCCTGCCTCGAACTTGAATGGTAGGTCGTTGAAGGTGGTGCGGTCGAAGCCGACGTGGCGGATCATGTCGCCGCCGCCCTGGTAGGGCGGAAGCGCCTCCAGCCATTTTTCCTTGCCGTACAGCACACCGATGCCCATCGGCGCATAAATTTTGTGTCCGGAAAAACAGTAGAAGTCGCAGTCCAGCTCCTGCACGTCGGTAATGCAGCATTTTGCGCCCTGCGCACCGTCCACCAGTACCGGCACGTTGTGCGCGTGTGCGATGCGGATAATCTCCTTCAGCGGGGTGATGGTTCCCAGCACATTCGAGGCCTGCGTGACGGCGACAATTTTTGTCTTCCCGCTGAAAAGCCTTTCGTATGCCTCCAGGTCAAGCTCCCCGTTTTCGTGCATGGGAATGACGCGTATGTTTGGACTCTTTCCGGCTCCGGCCAGCTGCCATGGCACAATGTTGGAGTGGTGCTCCATGATGCTGCAGATAATCTCATCGCCCTCCTGCAAAATGCTCTTCCCGAATCCATGCGCCACAAGGTTGATTGCCTCGGTGGTGCCTCTGGTGAAGACTATCTCATGCGGATGCCTGGCGTTCAGAAACTGCTGCACCGTTTTCCGTGCCTGCTCGTATGCCTCCGTGGCCAGCTGGCTCAGGTGATGCACGCCGCGGTGCACGTTGCTGTTGGTCTCCCTGTAATATTCTTCCACCGCACGCAGCACCGCCTCCGGTTTCTGCGTTGTGGCGGCGTTGTCAAGGTAGACAAGCGGCTTGTCGTGCACCTGACGCTTCAGGATGGGGAACGATTCCCGGAACTGTTGTTGCTGTTCGGGTGTCATCAGTGCATCTGTTTGAGGAAGGTGGCGTAGAGCAGTACAAATGCTACCGTGACCAGCAGGCCGCCGACATCAAATGGCAGGTGGACGAAAAGCACCGGAGCGACAAGCAGCAGGGCCTGTGCCACAGTGTAGATGTGGAATCCCACCTTCCGCAGTCCGAGCATGAAGGCCGCACCTGTGACGGATGCCGCATACAGCAGGCAGAGCAGCAGGTAGTACATGCGGGGCTGGACCACCAGCGCCTGCGACACATCCACCTTGTCCCCATAAATGGAGACCATCATGTCACGTGCCTGTTCCATAATCATTGGCAGGGATGAGTATATGCCTGTAAAAAGGAAATACCCCAGGCATGAAATGCCGCTGCCGATAAAGGTGAGGATACAGAGCACCATCAGCCAGCTTGGACGCTCGCCAGTAGCTGCACGGTTCGGCTCTTCGGGGTCGGTGTAGGGAATATTCTCTTGTTCTTCCATAAGATGATGTTTTATTTTTGTGTTATTTTATTCCAATTTTTTTAGTGCGGATTCCGCTTCCCGGACCAGTTTGCCCGCATCGGTGTCAGGGTCGTACCGGACCGCCTTGAAGGGCTCCAGCAGCAGTTCCAATGCCTTTAGTTTGGCCGGGGAATTTTTGGCCTCTTCGCGCAAAAGGCAGATCTTCTCATAATCCTGTATGCCCTGTACCAGCCGTTCAAAGCGGATGCTGCTGCCGTTCGGATAGACAAGGTAGCAGTCGCCGCTGTACCATTTGCGGAAGCGGCTGTCGGTGCATGGTTTTGCCACCCAGCTGTTGTATGCCCAGCGCAGATAGCCGTCAAAGTTGAGGGCGGCGGCGTGCAGTCCGATCCATGTCGCTTCTGCAGGCGGCGAAAAGGTGAAGGTGTTGGGGCGCAGCGGAGCGTTGCAGGTGTAGTAGGTGGTGAACTGTCCGTTATCCCGCCGCTGTTCCACCACTTCTGCCGGGATTCCGGCATGGTCGTGGATGAGGCTGATGTCATGCATGAGCGGCACCAGCTTTTCAATCTCCGGGGAATAGTCTATCGCCCCCTTGATGCGGAATTCCGGGTCGGCGCGTCTCACTATGTCGAAGGCGGCGCGGAACTGCTCCATCGGCCGTTCGTCCATGGCGATGCAGGTGCGGTCAAACCATCCCTTCGCCCGCAGGTGCCTTGCGAAATCGGTAAGGAAGGGGAGGATGTAGGCCTCGTAGGCAGGTTCGCCCGGTTTGCAGTCGATGTGCTGCAGTGTGCTTGTGGCCATATCCACATATTCGAAACGGTAACCCCACGGCACGATGGTGTAGCAGTCGATCTGCCCTGTGACGCCGCAGGAAAACATGAATTCCACCCAGCGGTCAAAAACGGTGTAGTCGTAGCTCCAGCTGCCGTCGATGTGTTTCATCTTCACGATCATGCTCTCAAACGGATCCTGCGTCTGGCTCTTCCACGGGTGCTGCATGATGCTGGTTGTGATCACCTTGCCTCCAGCCTGTGCATACTGCTCCATCAGCGGGCGCAGCCTGTCGAAATGTTCCCTGCTCCAGAGCGGCACGTTGAAATAGCGCGCCACCGCGTATGGGTTCTGCCACAGGTCGAGATGGATTTTCCAGTCCTTAGGTTCCGGCAGCGTCCGTTTGCTGACAGTCAGGCTGTAGGCGAGCCGCATCGGCCTGCCGTTGCAGGTGAGTGTGATGGTTCCTTTGTAATCGCCCGGTACGGCTGCGCGTGGCACGCGGATGGTGATCCAGAGCGGACGGGTGGTGCGGGCGGCCACCTCACATCGTGCGGAGGTGTCAAGCATGTCGGGCATCAGGAATGAGTCGCTGCGGTTGTTGTAGGTGTCGGTCATCACGTAGCGGACAAAGGCGCATTGCACGGCGGTGGCGGGAATCCGGTTTTTTCCGCAGGTGAGGTCGCCTGCCCTGACGGTGAGTGTGGCTGCTTCGGGCGTTGCGAAAACCGCCTGTGCGCAGACCCTCTCCCCTCGCCATGCGTAAAGTTCAGGTGCCTTTCCGGCAGTCGGAACCTGGCTGCGTGAATAGCGCACATCAGTGTTTCCCCACACGAATTGCGGTTTTTTCAGGAGGTTCCATGCCTCCTGCGGCCCCGGCTTCGGGTCTGCAGGCTCGGTTTCCGGCTGCGCCGTTGCTGCAGGAATGACAGCCGCCAAAATGATAATCAGTCCAAGTAGTATCCGATGGTTCATGTTGTTTTCCCTTCAATAATTCAGAATGCAAAGATAGCACTTTTTCCAATACGTGAGGAGGGTCTGACGCATAGAAAATGTCACGGCAGGATTTTCAGATTTTATACAATTTTTGATTATCTTTGCAAATTTGCCCGACAGTTTGAAAAAACGGTTGCGCTATTTTTAATAAATTGATAATGAAATGATTGTAATCGGAATAACAGGGACAATCGGTGCAGGGAAGGGTACCGTTGTCGAATATCTGGTGCAAAAGTGCGGATTCCGGCACTATTCTGTCAGGGAATACCTGCTGGAAATCATCCGTAAGGCGGGGATGCCGGAGAACCGCGATTCCATGACTGCTGTGGGCAATGCGCTGCGTGCCGCCCATTCCGCATCCTTTATTACAGATGAACTGTACAAGCGGGCGTTGCAGGAGGGATGCAATGCGGTTATTGAGAGCGTGCGGGCCGAAGGGGAGGTGCTTTCCTTGCGCCAGAAACCGCATTTCTACCTCTTCGCGGTCGATGCGGACCGGAAGTGCCGGTACGAGAGGGTGCACCTGCGCGGCTCAGAAACGGACCATATCAGTTTTGAAACTTTTGTGGCCAATGAGGAGCGGGAATTCCGCTCCACCGATCCGAACCGGCAGAATCTGGAGCGTTGCATCCAATTGGCGGACTACCGCTTCCGGAACGACGGCACCATGGAGGAGCTGTTCGGCCAGGTGGAGGCGACCATGCGTGAGATTGAGGGTAAGGAGTCTGTCCCCGCTGTTCCCTACGTGCGCCCCAGCTGGGACGAATATTTCATGGAAATCGCCAATACGGTGGCCAAGCGCGCCACCTGCGACCGCGGACGCAGCGGCTGTGTGGTGGTTAAGGACCGTCAGATTCTTGTGACCGGCTACGTGGGTTCTCCCATCGGTATGCCGCATTGTGACGAAGTGGGGCACCAGCTGAAGCAGATGGTGCATGAGGACGGCACCGTCACAACCCACTGCACACGGACTGTCCATGCGGAGCAGAACGCCATCTGCCAGGCGGCCAAGAGAGGCATTTCTTTGGAGGGCGCCACGCTCTATTGCCGGATGACCCCGTGCTGCACCTGCGCCATGATGATCATCAACTGCGGCATCCGCAGGGTGGTGTGCGAGATGAAATACCATGCGGGAGCGGAGAGTGAGGAGATGTTCCGTCACGCCGGCATCAGCCTGGAGTTCATGCATGACGAAGTTTTACAATACGCGAAACAATAGCAGATGGTTGAGATTATTGAGGTAAGGACGGCGCGGCAGCGCCGGCAGTTCGCAAAGCTGCCTTTTTCCATATACAAGGGGAATCCCTATTGGGTTCCGCCCCTGATCGGTTCCGAAATAAAGGATCTTGATCCGGAGGAGAATCCTTTTTTCAACGGTTGCGACACCTGCTTCTGGCTGGCCCGCAAGAATGGAAAGATTGTCGGGCGCATCGGTGCCATCATACATCACCGGTACAATGCCAAGACCGGAGAGAAGTACGGTCGCATAACCCGTCCGGAATTTGTGGATGATGCGGAGGTTTCGGATGCCCTGTTCCGCACGGCGGAGGAATGGATACGTGCCCGTGGCATGGAGGCTGTTGTCGGGCCGTTGGGCTTCTCCAATGTGGATACCCAGGCTGTTCTGGTGGAGGGTTTTGACCAATTGGCCTCGGTCGCCTCGGTATACCATCTTCCGTACTACAAGGAGCATTTTGCCCGTCTGGGGTATAAGAAGCTGCTGGACTGGGTTGAGTTCAACCTCTATCTGGAGCCGGAGGTCCCGGCAAAGGCGGTGCAGCTTTCACGTGTGGTGAAACAGCGGTTCGGCCTGACGGTGGAGCAGATGCATGACAGGGAGGAGATGCGCCGTTACGGTCGTGATTTTTTCCATGTCTTCAACATCGCGTTTGACGACCTCTTCTCCTTCATCGCCTTTGACGATGCGCAGATTGACTATCTGCTTGACACCTATGTCTCTGTCATCAATCCGGAATTTGTGCATATTGTGAAGAATGCGGAGGGCGAGCTTGTGGGCGCCATTGTGCCCGTCCCCTCTTTGAGCCGTGCGCTGCAGAAGGCGAACGGGCGGCTGTGGCGCGGCCTGCCTGCCATCCTGCGCAGCCGTAAAAATAACGACACGATCGACCTCTTCCTTACCGGCGTGCTGCCGGAATACCAGCCCAAGGGGGTTGCCAGCCTGCTGATAGCCGAGACCTATCCGGTGATGATAAGATACGGCATGACCACCGTGGACACCACAGGCATGTTGGAGAACAACCGTAAGGCCATCCAGAACTGGAAGGGCTACAACCATGTCCAGAACAAGCGCAAGCGCTGCTATATAAAATATTTTGACGCCGCACGCCAGGCGGCCTATGTCGAACCGGAATTTGACTCAAAAGTTTGAATCCATGATCACACACATTGAAGGCATTTTGTTTGAAAAAACTCCGACCTATGCGGTTATCGACTGCGGCGGGGTGGGTTTCATGATCAATATTTCTCTGCACACCTATTCGCAGCTGCCGGATGAGAAAGTGCGCTGCCGCCTGTATACCCATTTTGTGGTCAAGGAGGATTCGCAGTCCCTTTTCGGTTTTGCCGGACTATACGAGCGGGAGCTGTTCAGACTGTTGCTGTCGGTTTCAGGCATCGGTGCCGGGACTGCCAGAATGATGCTGTCCGCCTTCCCGCCGGAGGAGCTTGCGTCGCACATTGCCGCCGGAGACACCAGAATGGTCCAGTCCATTAAAGGGGTTGGTGCCAAGACCGCACAACGCGTTGTGTTGGAGCTGAAAGAGAAAATACTTAAAATGTCACCGGAAATTACACCAAAAAATAATTTGGTGCCGGACAATATATCCGCAGAAGAGGCGTTATCCGCTTTAGTCCAGTTGGGATTTTCCAAGCCGGTGGCCGCAAAAGCCGTCCAGCAGGTGCTGAAGTCGGATGGTGCGGAACTGCCGGTGGAGGAGATTATCCGACAGGCATTAAAAATGTTGTAAACACCTAAAAAGGAAGCGTGAGAAGAGTCCTGAATATAGCGGTTGCCGCTTTTGTCTTTTCCTGGTTGTTCGGGGGATGGTTCGTATTCCTTCCGCCACATCATCATGTGGAGGGTTTGCCGGATACCACACCACGGAGCGCCATCAATCCGGCGGACACGCCCGTCACACCGAAGCCCAAGGTGAAGGTGCGCGGCATACCGACCAATCCTCTGGATCGCAGCAAGGCGCATCCGCTCCAACTGAAGGATCCGAAAAACGTCACCACGGAGGTTGTCTACGATCCTGTGACCAACAGCTACCAGCTGCAGCGCAAGATTGGCAATACCCCTTACGGCCCGCCTACGGAAATGTCAGTCGGGGAATATCTGCAGTACGACATGGATGCCGCAATGCGGAAATACTGGCGCGAGCGTGCCGGGGTTGGCAAGGAGGATACCGGCAGCCGCGGTTTCCTTCCGCAGATCCGCATTCCGGGCGAAGTGTTCGAGGATATTTTCGGCAGCAGCAAGATAGACATCCGGCCGACCGGTTCCATCGAAATGAGGTTCGGCATCGAGCATAATCGGACTGACAACAAGAATCTTGCTGTGAACCAACGGAGGCAGACCCGTTTCGATTTCGATGAGGACATACAGTTGAGCCTTAAGGCCAGCATCGGGGACAAGATCCACTATGACATGAACTTCAAGTCAAAACAGGTCTCCCTGTTGGACGAGAACAAGTTCAAGCTGAATTATGAGGGCAAGGAGGATGAGATCATAAAGCTTCTGGAGTTCGGTAACATTAACATGCCTCTGACCAGCACGCTGATAGAGGGCTCGCAGAACCTTTTCGGTGCCAAGGTCCAGACGCAGTTCGGCAAACTGATGCTCACTACGGTCGTGTCGCAGAAGAAGGGCGACAAACGTCAGATCCAGCTGGAGAACGGTTCGGAATATACCGAGTATGAGTTCAAGGCGGACGATTACGAGGAGGACAAGCACTTTTTCATCGCACAATATTTCTACGAGCACTATGCCGAGGCGATGAAAACGCTGCCGCTGATCAACTCGCGCATAACCATCACCCGTATTGAGGTGTGGAAAACCAACATTGGCTCGGCTGTTGAGCAGAACCGTAACATCATTGCCATCACCGATTTGGGTGAGGCAAACCCCTACAACAGGGGCATAAGTTCCAATCATCTGCCGGGCGGCTATCCCGACAGCAATGCCAACGATTTCCTGCAGGGAATCGACTACAGCCAGATGCGCAGCATCAGCAATGTTTCAACCTATCTGAAGACTTACCGCGGCGGCATGACCTCAGGTGTGGATTTCGAGAAAATAGAATCAGCACGTTTGCTGACTTCAAACGAATACACTTTCAATCCGAAGTTGGGCTTTATCTCGCTGAACACGCGGCTCAATTCGGACCAGGTGCTTGCGGTGGCCTTCCAGTATACCATCAACGGTGACCCGAATGTGTATCAGGTCGGGCAGTTCTCCAACGAGGTGGTGGCGCCGGGCTGCATCATTGTGAAATTGTTACGCAGCACCGCCATCAACACTCGGATTCCCTTGTGGAAACTGATGATGAAAAATGTCTATTCCCTGGGTGCCTATCAGGTCTCCAAGGATGATTTCCGGCTGAATGTGCTGTACAAAGGCGAGGATGACGGCGTGGGCAAAGGCTATTTCACCAATGTGGAGGAGTCCCTGCAGGGTGTCTCCCTGATCCGTATTCTGGGATTGGACCGGTTGAACAGCCAGCTTGCCGAATATTCCGACGGAGTGTTTGACTTTATCGACAAGGCTGCAACCGAAGGCGGTACCATACAATCGGAATCCGGCAAGATCTTCTTCCCGACACCGGAGCCGTTCGGCAAGGATTTGCGCGAGGCGTTGAAGGGGAGTCCCGGTGCGGGCGACCTTTACGCATACGATTCGCTCTATTCCCTGACAAAAACTTTGGCACAGCAGTATTCCAACCGTAACAAGTTCTATCTGGAGGGGCGTTACAAGTCCTCCTACGGCGCGGACATCTCGCTGGGTGCCTACAATGTCTCTCCCGGTTCGGTGACTGTGCTGGCCGGCGGTATTGTCCTGACGGAGGGCACGGACTATACGGTCGATTACACTGCCGGGACTGTCCGTATCATAAACGAGAATTATCTGCAGTCCGGAACGCCCATCACCGTGTCGGTCGAGAGTGAGAATTCGCTCGGCACCACCCAGACCATGATCGGTCTGCATGCGGACTATAATTTCAGCAGGAATTTCATGGTGGGTGCCACGCTGTTGAATTTGAGCGAACGCTCTGAAACCTTCAAGGTAAATTTCGGCGAGGAGCCGATAAACAACACCATCTGGGGATTCAACACTGCCTTTGAGAAGGAGTCCCAAAGCATAACAAACTGGTTGAACTATTTGCCGAATTATAGCTCAAAACAGGTCTCCACCATCAAGTTTGACGGTGAGTTCGCCCAGTTCCTTCCGGGTTATTCCCGCAGTATCGGCAAGAAGGAGTCCGCCGCGCTTTACATCGACGACTTTGAGGCTGCGCAGACCAGCAGCACCCTTACCACAGTCGGCATGTGGCATCTCGCCTCCACTCCGCAGAACCAGACCCGTTCGGGGATGTTCCCGGAGGCGGCCATCGGTACCGGCCTGCAATACGGCTACAACCGCGCCCTTCTCTCATGGTATGTTATTGACCCGCTTTTCCATAACAACAGCCGCAGCACGCCTGACAACATCACCAGCGCGGACAAGTCCGACATGTATGCCCGCCGTGTGCTGATCAAGGAGGTCTTTCCCTACCGCAGTGTGGACGCCACCAGCGAGGATCCTTACCTGTCGGTGTTCAATCTGGCGTTCTATCCGTCCGAGAGGGGACCTTACAACTTCGACACATACGGCGTCGCAGGTGTCTCATCCGGTTTGAATGCGGACGGTACGCTTAAGAACCCCTCCTCACGATGGGGCGGTATCATGCGCAAGCTGGACAACACCAACTTTGAGGTCAGCAATGTTGAGTACCTTGAGTTCTGGATGATGGATCCGTTCTACGAAAATCCGACACATTCCGGAGGTCAGCTCTATATTAACTTGGGTGACATTTCAGAGGATATCCTGCGCGACGGGCGCAAGAGTTTCGAGCATGGCCTGCCTGAAGACGGCAGCCTGACCGGCGTGGACACCACCATCTGGGGACGTGTGCCGCTGAGCCAGTCCATTGTGACCGCCTTCTCCACAGAGGTCACATCACGCAAATATCAGGATGTCGGCTATGACGGCCTGCAGGACGAGATGGAGAAACGTCATTACGCCAACTATCTGGCCACTGTCAAGAACATCCTTTCCCCTGCGGTCTATGCTGCCTTCGAGGCTGACCCTTCAGCGGACAACTACCACTATTTCCGCGGCTCTGACTATGACGGATGGGATTACAAGATTACCCGCCGGTACAAGTATTTCAACAACACGGAGGGCAACTCCCCGACCGACAGCGACAATCCGGAGTCCTATCCGACACAGTCCTCATCCATGCCGAACATGGAGGATATCAACAACGACAACACGCTTAATGAGGATGAGCGTTATTACCAGTACGTCATCAACCTTTCACCCGACAAAATGAAAATCGGCGAGGGCTACATCACCGATGTTATGGAGAACAACAACGTGCAGCTGGATGACGGTTCGACTGTCACGGTGAAGTGGTATCAGTTCAAGGTGCCGGTCAAGTCGCCGGATGCTGTAATCGGCAACCTGCACGATTTCTCCTCGATACGTTTTATCCGTATGTTCCTGAAGGGCTTCAGCGATCCTGTGGTTCTTCGTTTCGCCACCCTTGAACTTGTCCGTGGCGATTGGCGCACCTGCACCGATGACCTGAAGGAGGATGGTGAATATCCAGGAGACAATACCGGCAACTTTTCGGTATCCACCCTGAATTTGGAGGAGAACTATTACCGTGAACCGGTGCCTTACAGGTTGCCTGGAGGGTTGGAGCGTGAAAAATGGTACACCACCACCAGCAATATCTCAGAGAGGAATGAACAGAGCCTGGTCCTGAAGGCTTTGAACATCATGGACGGCGATGCCCGCGCGGTCTACAAGAACTGCACCTACGACCTGCGCCGCTTCGGCGAACTGCGCTTCTACCTCCATGCGGAGAATGTGGAGGCCTCTGACAACAACAAACCCAACGACATGACCTTCTTCATCCGGTTGGGAACAGACGCCACCAACAACTATTACGAATATGAGATCCCGTTGGTCTACACGCCGTGGTACACAACGGACACCTCACTGATATGGCCTGTGGCCAACAAGATCGCAATACATCTCCAACAGCTGATAGACGCCAAGCAGGAGCGGAACATCGCAAACCGCAGCGGCTCATCCTATCCCATCAACGAGCGGTACGCCGTGCCGGACGGGGAGAGGATGATCTATGTGAAGGGCAATCCCAACCTGGCGGATGTCAATGTGATTCTGATGGGTCTGCGCAATCCGAAAAAACGTTCGCTCTCCGATGACGATGACATGCTGCCGAAATCGGTGGAGGTCTGGGTCAATGAACTGCGCCTTGGTGATTTTGACGAATCCTCCGGTTGGGCGGCCCGTGGCAATCTGACAGTGAACCTCGCCGACCTGGGCGATGTCGCGGCTGCCGCCTGCATCAAGACGGCGGGGTTCGGACCGTTGGAGTCCACAACCTACGGGAGGCAGGATGAGACCACCACCGCACTCAGTTTCGCCACAAACCTGGAGATGGGCAAGCTGCTCCCCCCGAAATGGAACGTGAGCATCCCGCTGCATTACGACTATTCCCGGAACGCCGCCACTCCGGAGTACAACACCCTGAATCCGGATGTGAAGCTGAAGGAGGATCTGAAGACCTACGCCACCCGTGCGGAGCGTGACTCCATAAAGGCGCAGAATGTAGATCTGGTGACCCGCCATAACTTTAATATTGTAAACCTGCGTAAAAACAGGGGTGAGGGCAAGGACAAGAGCCACCTGTGGGACATCGAGAACTTTTACGCCACATACGCCTACACGCAGGAAAAGCGGCGTGACGAGGATTACGAATACGACGACCTGCACACCCACAAGGGTGTTCTCGGCTATTCCTATTCTGCAAATCCTAAAAACTACAAGCCGTTTGAGAATCTTTCAAAAAGCAAGGCGCTGAAACTTATCACCGACTTCAACTTCTACCTGCTGCCAAAGTCCTTTTCGTTCAATACGGAGATGTACCGCACCTACAACGAGAGCAAGTTGCGGAACCGCAGTGCCGGAATAATCATCACCGACCCGATGTTCACAAAGAACATCGAATGGTCGCGCGACTATGATCTTACCTGGGATCTGACGCAGTCCCTGAAAATGACCTTCTCAGCTGAGGCGGATGCTGTGGTTGATGAGCCTCAGGGCCGGATAGACACTCGTGAGAAAAAGGATTCCATCTGGCGGAATGTGTCCACGTTGGGACGTATGAACCTTTATAAACAGCGTTTCAATGTCAGCTACCAGCTGCCTATAAACAAGCTGCCGGGACTCTCCTGGATAACCTCCTCGGTCCGTTACGGCTCCACCTACGGCTGGACTGCGGCGGCACCGGCCGTCAGCTATGTCGGCAACGATGTTGAGAACAGCAACAGCAAGCAGTTCACCCTGACTGCCAATTTCACCGGTTTGTACAACAAATCCAAATATTTGCAGAAGGTTAACCGCGGCACATTCGGCAGCAGTCTGCACGACAAGCCGATTCTCAAATCCAGACAGGAGGCCCTGCAGATGCGGACGAAAAACGATTCGGCCAAAACATCTGCAGTTCAGCCGCCTAATATCGGCAAGGAGATTCTTGACAATTTCCTCCGGCTGGCAATGCTGTTGAAGAACGCCAGTTTCTCCTATACCGAGGGTAATGCCACGCTGCTGCCCGGCTTCATGTTCGAGCCGGATGCCTTCGGCGTGTCGTTCAGCAACAGTTATGCGCCGGGGTTCGGCTTTGTGTTCGGAGCGCAGGGCGATGTGGACGCTTTGGCCATGCAGAACAGCTGGCTCACCACCTCTCAAATGCTGAACGCCCCGTTCCAGCAGCGCACAAACACCAACATGCAGTTCCAGGTGACAATGGAGCCGATGCGCGATTTCCGCATCCGGGTGACCGGGAACCGCGTCTACAGCAATATATACCAATACAATTATTTGTATGACAGCTTGAGCGGGACTTACGGTACCTATACGGCACAGCGGACCGGCAATTTCAGCATTTCCACAATAGGGCTCTCCACCTTCTTTGTGAAGGATGGGGCGCGGAACACCAACGCGGTGTTCGAGCAGTTCAAGACCAACCGTCGGATAATAGCCGACCGTCTGGCGGATTACCGCTCCTCCGAGCAGCCCTATTATGTGCGGGGCAACGGCGATTTCCCGGACGGCTACGGCTCCTCAAGCCAGGATGTGCTGAGCTATGCCTTCCTCTCCGCCTATCTGGGAAAGGATCCGTATCAGATCGGAGTCTCATCACCCTTCATGAATTTCCCGCTGCCAAACTGGAATATCAACTACAACGGTCTCTCCCGTATTCCCGGATTGGACAAGATCTTCCAGAGCGTGACGTTGAGCCATGCCTACACCTGCGTGTATCAGATCGGTTCCTATGCCACCAATCTTGTATATAACGATGCGGAGGGTAGCCTCCAGTCCATGCGCGACGCATTGGACAACTTCATCTCACAATATGAGTTCGGCCAGATGTCGCTGACCGAGAACATGAACCCCATTGTCGGGGTGGATGTGAAGATGAAGAACAATTTCCAGTTCAAGACCTCCTGGAAAAAATCACGTACGGTGACTCTGAGCACAGCCGCTTTCCAGATAACCGAGATGACCAACAACGAGTTTGTCATCGGGGCGGGCTACCGTTTCAAGGATCTGAAGGTGACCTACAACTTCGCCGGGGTGCGCAAGCAGAGCATTGCCGACCTGGTCCTGAATGTCAGCGTCTCGCTGCGTGACAGCAAGACAATGCTGCGTAAAATCGAGGAGGATCTGAACCTGCCGTCTGCCGGACAGAAAATCCTTTACATCGACTTCACAGCCGAATACCAGCTGACCAAGGAGATTTCGCTGGCGGCCTTCTACGAGCATACACTTACCACACCGGTTCTCTCCTCCACCTACAAGAACTTGCGGATTGAATCCGGAATCAGCTTGAAAATCAATTTCTCACAATTATAAAACAGAAACATTTATGGTACAACAGGACGCCATTGAGGCGCTGCGTGAGCGGCTGGGCGAGTTACGGAGGTGTCTTTGACATCGGAAAGAAGGAGAACGAGATAAATGAACGTGAGGCGGCGACGCAGGAGGCCGGATTCTGGGATGACCCGAAAAAGGCCGAGGCGGAGCTGAAATCAATCAATCTGCTCAAGGGCTGGACAAAGGCCTATGCCGGTGCGGAAAATGCCTTTTCGGAGGCGGAGCTTGCGCTTGAGTTTTTCGGAGCCGGAGAAATGACGGAGGAGGAGTGCGACAGCCATTATTCCGTTGCGCTTAAGGCCATTGAGGATTTGGAATTCAAAAATATGCTCAATGACGAGGAGGACCGTTTGGGTGCGACCCTGACCATCAACTCCGGAGCTGGCGGCACCGAGAGCCAGGATTGGGCGGAGATGCTTCTGCGCATGTATATGCGCTGGGCTGAGGAGCACCATTACCAGGTGCGCGAGCTGGACAGGCTGGATGGAGAGGTTGCAGGCATCAGGTCGGTGACCATTGAAATAGAGGGGGAGTATGTCTACGGCAACCTTAAGGGGGAGAACGGCGTGCACCGTCTGGTGAGGCTTTCCCCGTTCGATTCCGACCACCGCAGGCACACATCGTTCGCCTCCGTGTTCGTATGTCCGATGGTTGATGACAATATCGAGATAGAGGTCAAGCCGGCGGACATAACTTGGGACACCTTCCGTTCGGGCGGCCCCGGCGGGCAGAATGTCAACAAGGTGGAGACGGCTGTACGGCTGCACCATAAGCCAACCGGAATTGTGATAGAATGCCAGGTGACCCGCTTCCAGCTGCAGAACAAGGAGAAGGCGCTGCAGATGCTCAAATCGCGGCTGTATGAGATTGAACTGCAGAAAAAGTATGAGAAAATCAATGAGATAGAGAGCGGGAAGAAGAAGATTGAATGGGGGTCGCAAATCCGCAGCTATGTGCTTCATCCCTACAAGCTGGTGAAGGACAACCGTACAGGTTTGGAAACCTCCGACACGCAGGGCGTGCTTGACGGCGATATTGACGATTTCCTGAAGGCGTTCCTGATGGAATTCGGACGTGGAAGAGCGCAATAATTGTGGCATCCCGACGTTTTGTTAGTATTAAACCTTAAATGACATCTGACAATGGCAGACAACATTCACATATTGTGGGCAGACGATGAGATAGAGCTGCTGAATCCCTACATCCGTTTTCTGGAGTCAAAAGGCTACCATGTGATTCCTGTGCTGAGCGGGAATGAGGCGATTGACATGTTGGACGAGCAGACAGTGGACATCGTGTTTCTTGACGAGAACATGCCCGGTTTGTCGGGACTTGACTGCATCCAGCGCATAAAGAGCAAGCGCCCCTCCATACCGATAGTGATGATCACCAAAAGCGAGGAGGAGCGGATCATGGAGGAGGCCATAGGGTCGAACATCAGCGACTATCTGGTCAAGCCGGTACAGCCGATGCAGATTCTGCACTGCCTGAAAAAGCACACGGAGAACCGCCGTCTTGTGACGGAAAAGAGCACCATGGACTACCAGCAGTCATTCCGCGAGCTCTCCATGAAGATGTCGTTCGCCTCAACTCCTGACGACTGGAAGGAGATTTACCGCGACATGGTCTATTGGGAGATAGAGCTGGGCAACAGCATGGATGACGGCATCAAGGAGATACTTTATACCCAGAAGAAGGAGGCCAACGCCCTCTTTGCAAAATTCATCTCAAAAAACTACGAGCGCTGGCTGGCTGGAGCGGAGGACCGTCCTGTCATGTCACACACGCTGCTCAGGGAGTCCCTTTTCCCTAAACTTGTTCCCGACAGTCCTACGGTGCTGATAGTTATCGACAATCTCCGCTATGACCACTGGCGTGCCATCCAGCCGTTGTTGAACGAGTTTTTCCGCGTGGAGCAGGATGATCTGTATTACAGCATACTGCCGACAGCCACCCATTATGCGCGCAACAGCCTCTTCGCCGGTCTGCTGCCTTCCCAAATCGGGAAGATATATCCTGACTTGTGGCTGAACGAGAACGATGACGGCAACAAGAACATGAAGGAGCCGGAGTTGCTGGCTTCAAACCTGAAACGTTGCGGGAAAAATTACAGGCACTACTATTACAAGGTTCTGAACCAGGAGTTTGGAAAGAAAATAAACGAACGTTTCACGAGCCTGCTGGACAACTCCCTGATTGTCGGGGTCTATAACTTTGTGGACATGCTTTCGCACGCACATGCTGAAACGGATGTGGTGCGTAATCTCGCCAACGACGAGCAGTCCTACCGCAGTGTGGTGAAGTCCTGGTTCGAGCACTCGCAGGTGCTTGAACTGCTGCGCTTCCTCTCCGAGAAAAAAATCCGGGTCATGATCACCACCGACCATGGCACCATCCGAATCAAGAATCCGGTACGGATACAGGCCGACCGCGAGACCAACACCAATCTGCGCTACAAGGTGGGCAGGAACCTGTCGCTGGACGAACGGGAGGTCTATGTCATCTCCCGTCCGGAAGCCGCCTTCCTGCCGCGTCTCAATGTCTCCTCAAAGTATGTGTTTGCCATCGGTGACCAGTTCTTTGTCTATCCGAACAACTATACCCATTTCTCAAATTATTACAGGAACACCTTCCAGCATGGCGGAGTCTCCATGGAGGAGATGCTGATACCGTGCATCACCCTTTCACCCAGATAGCCATGCCTGCAGACCGTACAAAAGCGCCTTTGCGGCATCAGTTTTCCTTCCCCGGCATGTTGCAGGTCGGGCAGCTCCGTCTGCCGAACGGGATTCCCTGCTTTCTCTGGCGGCAGGAGTATTATGCCTTGGTGAGGATGGACATAAGGATTGAGGCTGGCGGCTGGTTCCAGTCCCGTGCCGGAGTTGCGTTGGCCACGCTTAAGATGTTGCAGGAAGGCACTTTGTCGCATCCTGACGAGGCTTGGATGGCCTGCCTGGATGCGGAAGGGTGCTACATTGACAGTTCCACTGACCGTGATTGGGCTGTCATCAGCCTGCATTTCCCTGCAAAGGTTGCCGGACGCATTTTTCCGCTGGTGCGGGAGCTGTTTGCGGAACCGCGGTTTTCTGCGGAGCGGCTGCAGCTTCTGAAAATGCAGCAGAGGCAGCAGCTTTCAGTCAATCTTGAAAAAAACAGCTATTTGGCATACCGGCAGTTCCTTTCCACACTTTATTCAGACGGGCATCCCTATGGGCGGAGACTCAACTTGGATGATGTGGAAAACTGGGATACTGGAATGCTGGAGACCTTTTATAAAGAACGCTACAGTCCTGCCCACATGCGGATTTTCATAGCCGGGAATCTGCAGCCTGGGCTGGTGCGTATGATGGAGGAGACTTTGGGCAGTCTGCCGGTGCGTCCGGAAGTGGTGGCGCCGTCATATCCGATACCGGAAGTTAAGGCGGAAACACTGCGCTTGGAGGGGCACGGCACGATGCAGACCTCCATCTGTATGGGACGGCGGCTTTTTAACCGCACACATCCGGACTGGATGCGGATGTGTGTGCTGAACCGTCTCTTGGGCGGCTATTTCGGTTCCCGTCTGATGACAGAGATTCGGGAAAAGAGCGGTTTTGCCTATGGCATCTATTCCCATCTCTCTCCCATGCGTCACGCGGGTCATTTGTGCATTTCTGCCGATGTCAACGCCGCACAGGCGGAGCAGGCGGTGGGGAAAATCGCCGTGGAGTTGCGCAGGCTCTGTGAAGAGGAGGTTCCGGCAGAAGAGCTGGAGCGTTTGAAAAAATATGAGACAGGCAGCCTGTTGCGCCGTTTTGACGGACTGTTCCAGCAAATGGAACGTTGGGAGGAGGTCCAGGCGGACGGAATGGACGCCTCCTATTGGAGGGACTACTTCCAAATGGTCGTTTCGGTCACCTCACAGGAATTGCGCCAGCTGGCACGGCAGTATCTGGATCCGGACGATATGACCACTGTGCTGGTCGGTCCGCGTTCCTGATTATTGGAAATATAAACAGACAAAATATGGATACCATTGCTAAAATACTGGTCGTGGACGATGAATCGGCCATTTGCGATGCGCTGAAGGAGGTTCTGGAATACGAATCCTATGCTGTACAGACAATACAGTCCGCACCGGAGGCGTTGAAACTTCTTGAAAACGAGCAGTTCGATTTGGTCATCAGCGACATCAAGATGCCGGAGATGGACGGGCTGGAGTTTCTGGAGAAGTTGCGGCTCCTGCGGGATGTTCCGGTCATAATGATTACCGGTCACGGCGATATTGATACGGCGGTCGCCTCAATCAAGGCCGGTGCATTCGATTTTATAACTAAGCCGTTAGATTTGAACCGGCTGCTGATTTCAGTGCGTCATGCGCAGGAGCGTCAGTCGCTGGTGACGGAGACGCGGCAGCTGAAAAAGAAGGTTAACCGTCGTTATGAGATTGTCGGGGAATCACCTGCGGTGCAGGAGCTGAAGGCGATTATCGGGAAGGTGGCCCCAACGGATGCGCGGGTGCTCATCACGGGTGAGAACGGTACCGGCAAGGAGTCGGTGGCGCATTGGCTGCATGAGATGAGCCACCGGGCCGGCAACCCATTTGTGGAGGTGAATTGTGCGGCAATCCCTTCCGAACTGATTGAGAGCGAGCTGTTCGGCCATGAAAAGGGTTCGTTCACCTCTGCAATCAAGCAGCGTAAGGGCAATTTTGAAATTGCCGACCATGGGACGCTTTTCCTGGACGAGGTTGGTGACATGAGCCTATCAGCGCAGGCCAAGGTTCTGCGCGCCTTGCAGGAGAACCAGATTGTCCGCGTGGGCGGGGAGAAGAAAATCCAGGTGGATGTCAGGGTGATTGCCGCCACCAACAAGGATCTGCGTCAGGAGATCGAGCAGAAGAATTTCCGTGAGGACCTGTACCACAGGCTGGGGGTGATACTCATACATGTGCCGCCGCTGCGTGAACGGCTGGAGGACATTCCGCTGCTGGTTGACCATTTCATGAAGCTTTCATGCGAACACCAGCACATGCCACAGCCGCAGGTTACGGAGGATGCGATTGCCGCGTTAAAGCAGCTTCCATGGCGCGGTAACATCCGTGAACTGAACAATATGGTGGAGCGTCTGCTTATCCTGTGCGGCAGCACCATCACAGGTGAGGATGTGGAGCGCTATGCCAACCGGTAGCCTTTTCAGCCCTTCTTCAAATGGCGTTGGATCTTAAACCGGATAATATGAAACATCTCGTTGTTGTCCTGTCATTGCTGTCCTGCTTCCTTGTGGGCAATGCCCAAAATATTGTCACTGAAGCGGAAGCCGTAAATGCCTCGTCAAAATACATGCAGCGCTTTTTCAGGGAGAAATCTTTCCAGGCGGCGGATGTGTCGCATGTCAGCCGTTTGGAGAGGGAAGGGAAGACCCTGCTTTATGAGGTATGCTTCAGGAACGGCTGTTCCGCACTGGTTTCAGGCGTGAAAAGCGTGATGCCGGTGCTGGCTTACAACAGCAGCGGCGACAGCGTCACTTTCCTTCAGAATTCAGGCGGGAGCGGCCTGTCCCATTTTGTGGGGAAATATGCCTCCGCCATCGGGCAGATATTGGACAGCGGCTCCGGTGATCCCGACTGGCGATGGAAAATGCTTTTGGAGGATACAATTGTTCAAATGCGGGGTGGGGAAAAATACGGGCCATATATCACCACCCGCTGGAAACAGACCAGTTCCAATGACGGGCAGCCGAACGCCTACAATTATTATGTTTCAAGCAGATGTGACCGGGAGAACCGTTGTGCCGCCGGTTGTGTCCCTGTTGCAATGGCGCAGATTATGAACTACTGGAAACAGCCACTCCGCAGGCCCAAAAAAATGGAGCTGTATGATTGGAACAACATGCCGGACGAGTTGAGGCTCTGTCGCATGAATGGGAACAAAATTGACACGAACTACAATTATGAGGTGGAACGGCACGCCGTCGCACGGCTCCTGGCCGATTGTGGCAGCGCCGCCAATGTTATCTACTGCATAAGCGAATGCCAGTCGTTCGCATGGCCGTCGGATGCGCGGAATGCATTTGTTTCAGGATTCGGTTACCGTTCAAGTGCGAAACTGATAAGAAGGGCATTGAACGAAGCGGAATGGAAAAACAGCATCATGTCCGACATAATGGACGGGAAGCCTGTTTTTTATGCGGCGGTGGACGAGATGATGGAACTGGAGGCGCATGCCTTTGTCTGTGACGGCTATGATTCCGAAACCGGCATGTTCCATTTCAATTGGGGGTGGGGTGGAGCCGGTTCCTGGGTGACTTTGGATTCCATCAACTCCGGATCGGATGACTGGAACAATCTGGAGCGGGCTATCGTTAACATTTATCCCGGCAGCACTCAGGCGGATGCCGCTTTCACGCGCTCCGGTGAGGCTTTAAAGGTCTGGCCAAATCCGGTTTCGGGGATTCTGCATATCCAACTGCCGGATTCCGCAAAGGGCATTTCGCAGGTTACAGTCCGTAATCTGTTGGGGCAGGTTATGCTGCAAACGGAGAACCTTCCCTCAACCGGACTGGATGTCTCCGCCTTGCCCTCCGGCATGTATCTGCTCCAACTGCGCACCGTTGACGATGCGCTCCTTTCCGCCAAATTTGTGCGGGAATAAATATTTTATGCGGGGCAATAATGCTGCGTTTCTTCCGTTCTAAACAGAAAAATAAACAGATGAAAGCGGTTATTTGCTTTCTATTTGTTTCACATCGTCCAGATTGGTGTCAAGAGCGTGTTTGTCGTTAGCGTTAATCGGACTAATTACTGGTTGGATGATGCGCAGAATCTGTTTTGTATCAGCAATATCGGTTAAACGCATTTTTCCGTCTGGTGCAAGCATCTTCAAACGGTTACAATTTGTAACCGTTTCATTCCCCTCTTCCTTTAAACGGTGTTTCAGAACTTTCCAATAGTTGCGCGGGTCTGGACTATCCGTTAATGCTCCAACTACATCCACGACCGAGAAATACCATTCCCCAAGTTCCGCATCCCAATGGGTTCGGATTTTTTTGTCTTTGAATATCTGAATTTTCTCCATGTTACATTTGTGCTTTGTTCATTTCTTTCATGTCATATTATTTTGAATCCGCAAAAATACTCATAATCCCGATACGGATTCCGCGTGGGAGTGGAAAAAAGTTTTTGCGGGGCAATAATGCTGCGTTTCTTCCGTTCTAAACAGAAAAATAAACAGATGAAAGCGTTTCGTTTTTTGTTTTTGCTTGTTGTGGCAGGCGGTTTTGTGGGGCGGGCCTCCGCCAATGACGGAGTGTTCCGAGCCTCTGGGAACCAGTTGGTCCCGATAATGGAGACTGACATCCGGGTGCAGAAGGAGGTGCTGACAATCACACGTGTGGGTGACCATTTGGAGGTGAACGTCTATTATGAGTTTTTCAATCCGGCGGAGGAGAAGGAGCTGCTGGTCGGTTTTGAGGCGGGTGCACCGGAGCATTCCTATGCTGAAAGGCGGCGTTCGTTTCCAGCGCATCCCTTTATCCGGAATTTCAGTGTGACGGTGAACGGAATACCCTTGTCTTATGGAATCGCACAGGTTGAAAGGAGCATATTTCCACGTTATCTGGGAGACAGTGTGTCCGGTTTTATTCCGGCCTATATGCAGGACGGGAAAATAGCCGGTTTGGATTCCGTTGTCTGCGGTAATTTTTTTGACAGTATTGAAATGCCGCGTGTCTATCCTAAAACTAATTTTGATTATGTCTATCATTTCAAGGTGCTTTTCCGCAAAGGGCTGAACATCATACAGCACACCTACCATTATTCGCTTTCCGCACATCAGGGGGACGAGTATTGGTTCCCTTACACATTGACCGCTGCCAACCGCTGGGCGAACAATGGCATTGACGATTTTACGCTGCACCTCAGGATGGGGAATTTTGAGTCCTTTATGGTCAGAAACTCCTTTTTCAAAAATGCGCGGGACTGGCAGTTTGAGGGTTGCGGAAGAACAAGCGAGGATTCGCTTTATGAAATGCCCGTGACCTTTTTTCATGTGCTGAAAGGTGGTGTCACCTTTCACCGGAATAATTTTCATCCTGAAGATGAATTGTTGGTTGTCAAACCGATGTTTATCCAGCTGTTGTGGGAAATGAGTTGGGCGGGAGATAAACCCACAGCAGCTGATATGATGGATGCAATCAGATGGGCGCGTTGCGATTTGAGTCCCTATATTGACTCATCCTTTTTTGAATATATAGGGGTTCCGTTGGCGCAGTTTTCCCGCCTTCAGTGCCGCCTTTTGCGGGAACTGCCATACGCCTACCGTGGCCGCCGTTTCCGGAACAAAAAGATGCAGCAGTTTTATGAGTCCACCCAATGGTACCTGCCTGATCCGGACTATGATCGCAAATCGGTGGTGCTGACCGAGAACGAGCGGAAGTGGATGGCGGCGTGGTAAACGGTTCGCCTTATCTAATATGCGATGGAGGCGGAAGAACTACTTATGGCATGTTTTCTTTAACAAGTTTGGCCGTTTCCCTGATGGTCTCCAAATAAGCCTTTTCAACTGGTGAAAGTGTGTTGTTCTGGTATTTACGGTATTTGCCGCCGCCATTACCTTTCAGCCGTTCATCATCCATGGTGAATCCCTTAATCATATATTCCTTCAACCGTTGCGTTGCCCAAATGCGGAAACGTGTCGCGATGATTGATTTGATACGGTATCCGAGCGAAATGATCATGTCAAGGTTGTAGAATGTCACTTCATATTTTTTACCGTCATCGGCAGTTGTTCGGAATTTCCGAACAACTGAATCCTCCTCCAATTCTCCTTCAGCAAAAATATGCTTTATGTGTTCACTGATGTTTGATTTACTGGAGTGAAAAAGAAGAACCATCTGTTGCTGGTTAAGCCATACGGTGTCATGATCCAATTTCACATCAATTTTTGTCAGGCCGTCATCGGTCTGGTAAATAATGATATCACCAGTGTTTTCCATGATGTCTTTTGTTTAAATATTTGTCAAATTTTCAATTTTTTCACAAAAAATATTTTTTGCAAAAATACTCAAAATCCCGACACGGATTCCGCATAGAGGGGGAAAAAGTTTTTGCCAACAGGCAACAATAACGGAATCGTCTTTTACCGGCCGGATACTGACGTGGAACTTGAAGTCCGGACAATTATTTTGTAATACCGTTTCCTTATCAGGAAAAGCCGAACCAGCCAAATTACAAAAAAGGCATTGGAAAGTATCTTGTAGAGCGGCGGCATTGTCACGAACAGCGACACCAGCCATGCCACCAGATCGGCGTCAAACAGCAGGTTCCAGAGCCGCTCGCGGTCGTGGAACTCGCAAACCGTCCCTGACCCGTACTGGACAGTCACCGGCACTGTGGATGAAAGGGACAGGTCGATGCTCCTGCCGCTTTTGCCAATGGGAAGTCTGCCGCCGCACTGCACACGCAGGCTGTAGACGCCCGGAGGCACCTCCACCTGCAGCCGGTCGCCTTGCATCATGCCGGCAAATAGCCCGTCAAGGAAAACCGCATGGGGCAGCTTCGGTTCGTACCAGTGGCGGATATGTCGGATGGTCAGTTGCATGTTTTACAGGGAAAACGTTACCTTGTTACCTTTCCGGTTCGGGATTTCCACTGTCGCGTGTTCCCTGATGATTTGAAGCATCTGCTTTTCACTCACGATACTGATGTCTATATCGTTCTTTTCAAGTTTTTCCAATATTTCAGGGTGTGCATCAAGTATTTGCATTCTTTCTGTAACAGGTTGGCCTGCAATTATCGGTGACAGGGAGAATAGTTCAAGAAGGGATGCTGTTTCTTCTATCATGCTGTTTTTCACAAACGATTTGGTCACATTCCCGTCCAACAGTTCGCCAAGCCCCTGTACAAGCGTTTTTGGGCTTGTGTTCCTGACCCGTTCTGCGCATAGTGTCACATAATCTGTGACATCCAGCCCAGTGCGTAACTGGATGATATGCGGGTTGATTCCGGTGTTCTTGTGAAGGAAAAACCATACATCAAAAATATCGCGTGGAGTTACCCGTTCCCCCAGTGCGCACAGTTTGTGGGCAAACATGTCCGGGAGGGTCATCACACGCACATCGGTTCCCGCCAATGTCTTGATTTCATAGTGATTGTCGTATTGGCGCGTTGATATTTCAATTTTTAACATGCGGTTTCCGCCCCCATAGTTAAGCACCAGAATCGGGCCGTAAAATTTCAGTGCTTCATCGTCTATTTTACCGTATTTCAACAGGATGTGACGTACTTTCCGAAAAACTTCCGCCGCTTGGGTTTCATCTAACAGATTAAAGTCCAAATCGGTGGAAAAACGTGGAAGCTGGTGGAACAGCAACAGTGATGTGCCGCCCTTGAAAGCCAGTTGGACGGAAAGCTCCTTGTCACGGAAAATGGCAAGCAGCACTTGCATCATGAAGTATCGGTGTTTTGCAATGTCCATGTTTCAGAGATTTAACAATTTTGCGGCTGTTTGCGCCAAAGTTTTGGAATGATATGAGGGAAGCAGAGCCTTCACTTCCTTGCATTTGATCGGATGCGGATTGTCGAAGTGACAGTTTCCGTCACTCAGGTAGAGCATGTCCAAAAAAGCGCGTTCCGGTGTGGCAATGCAAATGTTTCCAACTTGTCTTATTCCTGAGAGGTCCATCCAGATTTCGGGCTTGATTTGACGGAATGAATAGGCTCGGCCATCAACCTCCACATAACGGGACAGATAGCTTATGGAGGTGATTGTTGAGTCGTATTGGAATATCACACCCGCCTGTTTCAAAACATACTCCAAGGAGATATATGACGGATGGAAAATGGCACATGCCAGTTCCTCTGCATTGTATGCCGGTTTGGTATATATTCCACGTCGTGGATTCATGATTTCCCCTTTTTTTACATAATAATTCATCATTTTTGCCAGCCGGTTTCCATCGGATATGCCTGAAAGCATCACCATTGACTGTATGGTGAATACGGTCCTCTTGTCCGACAGCATCAATTTCAGCGCATTATTTTGCGAACTCATAATACGAATTATTTGTATTTTCAGTTTGCAAAGGTAATCAAAAACCCGACACGGATTCCACGTGGGAGGGAAAAAAGTTTTGTCTAATGTTTCTCTTCGGAATTTTTTTGGCTTGAAAGCAATATGAAGTGTTGCCTGTTCGTTATCATAATAAACATACGTTCCGTTTTTGGAACATTAAAAAATGAAATGACATGGAAAAACCTGATATTATTTCGGAAAACAACGAGGTCGTAGCAAATTGCAACGACCTTGTGCCTGTGGCGGACATTGAAAAGATGATTCTCACCATACGCGGCGTGCAGGTGATGCTAGACCGCGATTTGGCAATGCTGTATGGCGTGGAGACAAAAGTTCTGAACCAGGCCGTAAAACGTAACATTGAACGGTTTCCAACAGATTTTATGTTCCAACTGACACAAGATGAGGCAGTATGTTCAAGGTCACAATTTGTGACCTTGAACAATAGCAGAGGTCATAACATTAAGTATCTGCCATATGTCTTCACAGAAAACGGCATTGCAATGCTAAGTGGCGTGCTCCGTTCACCGACTGCCGTTAAGGTAAACATCCGTATCATGAGGGCATTCACGGCCATGCGCAGATTTATGATTACCAATGCAATGGTTTTTCAAAGACTGGAGTCGTTGGAGCATCACCAGCTGCTTACTGACAAAAGGCTTGATGAGGTATTTAAACGTATTGATGCTGATTTGCAACCATCACAAGGCATTTTTTATGACGGGCAAATCTTTGACGCCTACTCGTTTGTGAGCGACTTGGTGCGCTCCGCGAAGGAAAGCATTGTGCTGTTCGACAACTATGTGGACGACACGGTGCTTACCATGCTGGACAAGCGCAGAGAAAACGTTTCCGCAACCATCTTCACCAAAGCTGTTTCATCAAAGTTGGAATTGGACCTTGTCAAGCACAACGCACAATACCGACCAATAGAAGTTAAGGTGTTTGACAAGGTTCATGACCGCTTCCTCTGCATCGACAGCACAGTCTATCATATCGGAGCTTCGCTGAAAGACCTCGGGAAAAAATGGTTCGCCTTCTCAAAGATGGAGATGGGGGCGGAGGAACTTCTTATGGCATGTAAAACACTTTGAGAAAGGTAATGCTTTTCTCTCACATCAGTATCAGGCAGGCAATCTGCCATTGCTTAGGAGTGAAATCAAAGAAATATACTGCAGCACCCCAGCGATCCTTTATTCGCAGGGTGCTGCCGTCAAGATAATAGAGCGGCGTGCTCCAACGGTATTTCTAATAAACGATCTGCGCCTGCGATGAACCGGCCAGTTTAGAAAAGATAACTTAATGAAAATGTTACCGGATTCTTTACTTTGACGGAAAGTTGTTCGTCAAAATACTCATCCACATAAAATTGCAACAGCGGCAAATTAGTGGTCACACGGAATTGAAAACCGTTAATCTGTATTCCACCACCAAAACTCCACTGACAACCGAATACATGATTTGTCGTTTCAGAATTCCAATCTTCATCGGTGTAAATAATTGCTCCGTAATGAAGAGATGGCCCAGAATATGCCAATAGACTTACACCTTTTTGAAATTCATACCGATACTGTAAGTTGATGGGAATTTGTGCACCTATAAAATAGGATTGAATACTTTCAGCAAAATAGTTTTCATAATAGATGATTTGATCATGTGCAAATTCAAAATGAATACCTGTTTGTATACCTACTCCAGATTTAAATTCAGGAATTATCGTGAACCCAAATTGAAAAACGCTTGTATTCCCTTTTTCCAACATGAACAAGTTCGTTTTATGTTGTGTGATATTTCCCAAATAATCCATTTCTGTCCATTGTGTGTTTTTGATTGACAAACCCGCTGTGATTCCAAAAGGTCGGCGACGGCCTTCAAGTTGTGAAAAGGAAGGTGTGGTAATTAAAACAATGAATGCAATAATAAAAAACTTTTTCATAATTATTTTATTTTAACTGTTTAATCATCTGTGAAACTGTATGTACAATCTGTCTTATTGCCAGGGTAACATGTCGGATTAAAGGTTTTTTTTGTCGCCCACAAATAGTAACCGCTTTCTTGTTCGACATTTACTGTATGGGAACCTGGTTTTACACTATAGGTTCTGCTGGTTTTTCCGGATAAAGACTTGTAAGATTCATTATCTATTTTTACGGAAAAAGGATAAGATGATTTATTTTGCAAAGTAATATAGCCAGTCATGTCAATTTCGGCATATGCCATATCAGACTTCTTTCCGTTATAAACAGTCAGTGTCACTGTTTTTTTTCCGATACTCATATATGTATGTTCAGGATTTTCGGATGGAGACGTTGTCCCGTCACCAATATTCCACAAAAAGGATTTTGCGTATTTCGAATTGCTTTGGAAAGACACTTTAAACGAGGCGTTCAGTTGATAAATGAAATCGGCAGTTGGTTGGATTTCCAATTCAGGTTCCGGATTCCCATACGGATCAGATCCATTCTTGTTTTTTAACTCCTCCTTTTCACAAGAGTTCAGGGAAAGAAGTGCAATGCACAGAAAACATGTAAAATAAATTAATTTTTGCATACGAATGATTTTTTAAAAATAATTTGCAAAAATACAACATTCCTTTGTTTCTCAATGCAAAACCGTCTATCCAATACAGATAGTAAAATCTATCCAATTAGGATAAAGTCCTCAAAAAAGTTGTAACCCAAAATCTGGGAGATGCGTTTCAGAAGCTCGGTGTTGATGTCGCGTTTGGCGTACACCTTGTAAAGGTGGTTCGGGGTGCAGGGGATTTGTGCGGCCAGCCATACTGTTGTCCGTCCCTGCTCCTTCAGTTTCGCCCTGATGCGTTTCCCGATATGTATCTCATTGATTTCCGTCATAAAAATAGCGTGGAATTTGATTCTTGCTTGAGTTCCGGGTTACCACGCCCACACATCCAACAAGTCATTCCACGCCGTAAAGATACGGCATCGGTAACTCTCCTTGATGTGTTTGTCCTCTTGCGAGGACGTTGTGGTAATTGGAACTCAAGGATAGCCACAAACGCTATCTGTCTAATATATAAATAATATGTATGTTCAGTACGTTATTTTCTTGTTCTTATTCTTATTCTGTTAATTTATAGTTGTTTCAATTCGTTATTAATAAATGTGACCAATGTTTCTTTATTTGTTTTCAGGTAAATTTAATTTTTCAGACACTGTCTGAAAAAAATGATTTCCAAAATTATTACGTATATATTGTAGAACAGGTACACCCACTTGCGGATATAAGGAAAAGAAAATCCTGCATTTGCTCAACATGGTTGCACCAAGCCCCTTAATTTTCAATGATTTTGCCAGCGTAATAAGAAGTTTGTCACCGTACTTTGCCCGGTCTTCGCCATTCTGCTCAAATTCCACTATCCAATAACCAACCAACCAGTTGCGTGCAGTGACGTTCTGGTTAACGGCTCTTACCGCATTCTGCTGCAACATATTGTGTGCAATCTGTATGTTAGTTGCCAATTGTGGAAAGTTCATTGAAAAACGGTTTTTATTTTTTTGCAAAAATACTCAAAATCCGCATACGGAAAGAATATCCACAAAAGTTTTTCCATCACGCTAATCCTCCATGACCAGAAGGTTGCAGCCGCGGAGGTCGGCCTGGTCGAAGCGGCCGAGCACGCGGAAGCGGCCGTCCTCCATGCGGTCCCCGATGTCCTGTGTGGCAATGAATGAGCAGCTGTAAATGTTCGCCAGGTCAATTACATTGATGCCGCCCTTCCTTTCAGGTGCGTCGGTAAGGGTGAGCGGGTCATACATCTCGCGGATAAGGACGCGCATCCATGGCGGGCAGCGGAACCATTCGCCGCCGTCGGTATAGGCCTGCGACATCAGCTCCGCCATGCCGTATTCCGAGCGGATGCTGCTGACACCAAGCCCTTCGCACAGCAGCCGGTGCAGTTCCTCCCGCAGGTATTCCTTCCGACGGCCCTTCATTCCGCCTGTCTCGAAAACCATGAGTTCCGGAAGGCTGAAACGGCGCTGTTCAACCAAATCCAGAAGCGCGTAGCTCACGCCGAACAGGATTGTGCGCTGCCTTTGGGCGGCCAGCTTTTCCAGATTGTCGCCCAATTCCTCCAGATTATGAAGGTAAAATCGGTTCATCGGGTGCCCGCTCTCCTGCATCAGCTCCTGCACCATGTAGAGCAGGGAGGAGCCTTTCCGCTCCATGTAGGAGGGGAGCAGCGCGAGGATGGCGAAATCCTTCGGGTCGCCCACCATCTCGCGGAAGGCTTCGCGGAAACTCCGCCGGTAAAGTGCCAGCGAATGCACGTAATGGCGCGACGGAGTCATTCCGGTGGTGCCGCTGCTGGTGAAGATGATCTCCTCCGGCAGTGTGGTGCTGGTAATCTTGTGTGTTTTGAAAAAACCGATGGGCAGAAAGGGAATCTCTCTAACGCTATGCACCTGCTCCGGAGTTCGTCCGATGCCGTCGGCATAGCGGCGGTAAACAGCACAGTTCCGGTACTGGAAGCGGAAAATCTCCAAGGCCAGCGCGTCGAACTCACTGGCGGAACTTATCCGGAAAATGCGTTCCTCTATTCCTTCCATAGGCGTAAAAGGATGCTTTCGGCAAGCAGGAAGGCAAGTGCAAGCCAGATGAACAGTCCGTTCTGCCGTTTTTTCCCGCTTATTTTCTCCGCTACGGCGGCGGAGGAGAGGTTGCTGATCGCCATGATTTCGCGGTTCGGATAACCGTTGCAGGCTTTTTTCAGTTCCTTTGTGCTCCAGTAATGCAGGTCGGATTCGCGCCGGTCGTAGTTGAAGGAGAGGGTCTGAAGCGTGTCTTCCTGCTGGCACAGCAGATAGTTCCCAGCCTCGCGCAGCTGGTCATGGATGAAGAGTTCGCTGTTGTTATAGCTGTTCCTGATTTCCGGAATGCAGGAGAACTGCAGCGCGTCGTTGCGCAGTTCCGGCAGCTTGTCCGTTTGTGCGGCATCACTCTCCATCGGTATGGGGTCGTTCCCGCCCATGCGGTAGCAGGGAGCCTGCGGGTTGTTCTTGAACAGCGCCATGTTATATATTGCCGGTACAAAAATGGCATTCCGCTGGAATTCGCTGAAGGCATCCTCCAATGGTACTGAAAGCAGGTATATGCAGCCACGTCCGATGCTGTAGGCGCTTAGCAGTTCGTCCCCGTTTTCAAGGGAAATGAGCACCTCTTTCCCTTGGTGCAGGCTGTGTGCCAAACGGTAGTGCCGGAAAACGGCCGGCAGCAGCACCTGTTCTGTCGGCTTCTCCATTGTGCGGGCGAAAATCCTGTGTTCCATCAGCAGTTCCGAAACCCTTGTGCGATGGGTGTCCAGAAGAGTGAAGGCTGGCAGTTCCAGTGCGCTGTTGATGGCGTTGCTGGCGTTTGCATCCGCCTTGGGACTCGGAATGACAAGCATGCACCCTCCGTTTTCCACATAGCGCCGCAGCTCCTGCAGGCAGCCGCTCCCCACTTCGTTGGTGGGGTTAAGTATGACCAGATTCTGCTGCGGGAGCCTGCTGTAGTCCATCTGTTGCAGCCGCATAGTCTGGTAACCGATGGCCGAATCCTCCGCAAAGAGCGCGTGCAGGAATCGGTTTTCATTTTCATCGTACAGGCAGAGCACCGGATGCCGGTCGCGGGTGCGGAACGAGAAAAAATAGCGGTCGTCAAATGTGACGGGATGGTCGGTGATTTCCACGTAGCCCTGCTGCCATTCCGACGCATCAGGTGTGAAGCTCATTTCAACAAGCGCCTTGCCCTCGGCTGCGATGTCCGTGTTTGCGATCGCTTTCTGCTGTCCGTTCAGGTACAGTTTTACAGGCAGCTGCTCAACCGGATTCCGGCCGCTGTTGCGCACCTGCAGGTGCAGTTTGCACTCCTGCTGGCGCAAAAAGAGTGGCGATTCAAACCAGCAGCTGTCAATGTAAATGTTGTCCTGGCTGTTCGGCTTCAGCGGAACCATCCTTATCTGCACACTGCTGTCGTCAGGCAGGAGGGATAACGGTACGGTGGACTGCTGGAAGTCTGAAATCAGGAAAAACTGCCTGTTGCCGCTCTTCTCCTGTTCCAGGAAACCGAGTCCATATTCCATCATACGGTCCATGGTACGGCTGTTCGGGCTGGGCTGCAGGCGGGCAATCTCCTCCTTGATTTCAGTGGCGTTGAAAAAGTGGGCGTGCCTTCCCTCCAGATCGTTGGTCAGAAGCATGAAGGAGGCTGATTCGTCAAATGCGTCCACAATGGCGGCCGCCTGGTTCTTGGCTTCGTTCAAGAGGCTACCCTGGTCGGAGCTGTTCTCCATTGAGAAGGAATTGTCAATATAAAGCAGCACACTGGCTGTCCCTTCGCGGAATCTGTCATTGGGACGGTGACGGTATGGTTGTGCGAAAGCCATGACTATTGCTATTATGGCTAAAATTCGCAGGGACAGGATAATCAGCTTCTTTAGTTGGGACTGCCGTTTGTTCTCCGTCTGCAGCTCCTCAATGAACCGCGTGTCGGAGAAATAAAGTGTGCGGTACCTCCGGAACTGGAAGAGGTGGATGATGACAGGTATTGCCACCGCCAAAAGGCCCCAAAGAAACGCAGGATGTACAAATGACATGGTCTTTACTGATATTTGTTTATTGTGTCAGCTGATGGAAAATCTCCTCCAGGCTGTTGGTGTGCGCCTCCTGATGCGGGGCGTGTCTCTTCAGGTTCGCAAGTGTGTCGTCCGCCTTGATGCGTCCGCGGTCAATTATGATGACACGCTGGCACATCGCCTCCACCTCCTGCATTATGTGGGTTGAGAGCAGAACCGTGGATGTTTCGGCCATGTCACGTATCAGCTGCCGTATTTCCAGAAGCTGGTTCGGATCAAGTCCTGATGTGGGCTCGTCCAGAATAAGCACCTTCGGCTCGTGGATGAGTGCGTGCGCCAGACCGACCCTCTGCCGGTAACCTTTGGAGAGCGCTGATATTTTCTTGTGCTGTTCGCGGCCAAGTCCGGTGATTTCAATCATCCGTTCCACCCGCTGTCTGCGGTTGTCCATCTTATAGACGGATGCCACCCAGTCAAGGCTCTCCCGCACATACATGTCGGTGTAGAGCGGGTTGTTCTCCGGCAGGTATCCGATGCATTTTTTGACGGCTATTGGATCCTCCAGCACATCATGTCCGCATACGCTGCAGCTCCCCGATGTGGGATGCTTGTAGCATGTGATTATTTTCATCAGGGTGGACTTGCCGGCACCGTTCGGTCCGAGCAGCCCCACAATCTCCCCGGTTTTGATTTCAAACGAGACGTTGTCCAACGCCTTCTGCGTGTCGTAGATTTTGCTGATGTTTTTGACAGAAACAGACATTTTTTCAGATTTTATTATCCATTAAACCAACTGTTCCGGATGTTGTTGCATCCATCGGGCGATCTCCTTGACCATGCCGGTGTTGGCCGCATGTCCGGGAGAGCTGGCGGTAATGCGAGCCTGAAGCTCCACACCGGCCAACTGCAGGTCGCCAAGCAGGTCCAGCAGCTTGTGCCGAGCCGCCTCGTTGCCGAACTGCAGGTGCGTGTTGCTCAGAATACCCTCCTGCGGGTCCACGCGGATATCTTCAGCATGGAAGAATTCCGCGATTTTCCGAAGCTCATCCTCCGCAGGCTGCCGCTCCACATATACGATGGCGTTGTCGAGGCTTCCGCCACGCGCCAGGTTGTGCTGTATCAGCGGCCAAATCTCATGCAGGAAGCAGAATGTGCGGCATCCGGCGAATTCCCTTTCCACCTCATCAATGGAGTGCAGTACCGCCTTTTGTTCGCCAAGCACGCGGGTGTGGTAGTCAACCGAAACCTCCAGTTCGAACCGGTCGGAAGGGTAGGCGTGAAGTTCGGCCCCGTTCTCGTGCCGGTAGTGCAGCGTCTCTGTCAGAACAAGTTTTTTCCGCGGGGCGGTCTGCTCCCTGATTCCGGCCTGCCGCAGGTATCCGATAAGCATTCTTGAGCATCCGTCCAGTATGGGGAACTCCTCTCCGTCGGTTTCGACGGTGAGGTTGGTGATGCCGAGGGCGGCGAGTGCCGCCATCAGATGTTCGATGGTGCCGACTGCGGCGCCTGTCTCAGGGTCCCGGACGGAGGTGCTTCGGGCGGTGTCGCCGATATGGCTGTACAGCGCGGGAATCTCCACTTCCGGAGAGAGGTCGGTGCGGCGGAACCGGATACCGCTGTTTTCCGTTGCAGGCAGCAGCGTCACCTGTAGCTCCTTGCCGGTATGCAGCCCGACTCCTTTGAATGAGACGGGGAATTGTATGGTCTTCTGGTTCATGTTCAATGTCGTTTGATCAGTTCCTTGTTTTGTTCTCCCAGTTTTTTCCATTGTTCGTTCTCTTCCAGCTTGCTTTTGAAATCGGCCAGCTTTGGCAGCAGGAATTCGGCGGTTTTGGCGCACGGGGTGTACATCAGGCTCTCCTGTTTCTTCTCCGACTTCAGGATCTGCCCGTTTTTGTCTGCGGAATTTATGCAGTAGAACAGTATTCCGGCGCAGAACATCACCTTGAAGGCTCCGAACAGTCCGCCCGCAATCTTGTCCACCACGGGAGGCACGATGAAGTTCAGGCCGAACTTGAATAGCCTTCCCAAAAGGAAGACCGCCGCGATGCATGCCACGAACGAAACCACAAGGCTTATCAGGTAGCGGGTCTCGGTGTAGGGGACGATAAGCCGCTGTACCAATGGCGAGGCGGGTATGGCGCACCATCCGCCGACCAGCAGTGCCAGCAGCGAGAAGAGTTCGCCGGAAAAGCCCTTGCGGAACCCCTTGAAGGCATACCAGACCATGCCGGCCAGCAATACAAAGTCCAGCAGTCTCATGGCTATTCCCTGACAAATTTGTGCACTTGGCTGCCCTGTTCATTGCGGATGTGCAGCAGGTAGAGCCCTTTAGGCAGTTCCGACACGTTGATGGTGCATTGTCCGCTTTCAGCCGCCCGGCGTTGCAGCAGCCTGCCGGTCAGGTCGGTCAGACGGATTTCCCCGATGGGTGCACCGGAAATGTTTTCAATATGCAGTTCTGTTTGTGCAGGGTTCGGCCAGATTCGCATCATTTCAGTAGAAGTCTCGACGATGCCGGTTCTTGATGCGGTGTAGGTGAAGCTCCAGCCTTTGTCAGTAATGCTGTCATCGCTGACAAACTCTACAATCACGAAGTTGGAGCGCAGGAAGAAAACTGAATCGTTGTCCAGCCGGCCGGAAAGTTCCAGCAGCAGCCGGTTGCTGTCGTTGTAGTCGTAGAAATGGAGCACATCCCGCTCCTTTTCCGTTTCCAGGTAGTGGAACTTCAGGTTCATGCCGGCATAGCCCTTCAGATTGATTATTGTCCGGCAGCAGGTGTTGCTGTTGTAGTCCAAATCACCACTGCCGTCATCCAACGTGGCGGTGGCTTTTGTGTGCGGGCGGGTTGTGGTGCAAAATTCCGGATATACGGCCTCGTAGCATCCGTGTACACCAAGGCTGCGGCTGTCCGTTGCGGTGGTCAGTCGGATGTCCATTACATTGATCTTCGGTGAGATTTGCAGTGCGGTATCGGTGGCGGTAAGCGTTATTCCGCTGAAACCCTTGTCTGTGGAGCTGATCCGCAGGGTGTCGCCCGCCATAAGCTGCACGTGCAGCTGCACATTCAGCTGCGAAATGCTGTCCAAGTCGGGACGGATGTGCCATGTGTAGTCCACTCCGGGAGTGCAGGATGCAATGCCTGTCCCGCCTTTTTCAAAGGAGCCTGTGCGGTGGGTCAGCGTGCATTCTCCCCGGGCAGGTTGCAATGGAGGATAGGCATAGCTCTGCGTATCCGGCACCGCGTTGATGATGACCTCTTGGGCAAGGTTGAAATTGTATGTGCCCGGATTGAGGCTTCCGGTAAGGAAATAGCCGTCAGCCTGACCATCCCAGCCGAAATTGAAGTGGAAGTAGCAGCGGCCGTCGCTGAATTTCTGGTAACCGTCGCATACAAATCCGTGTCCGTCCGTCCAGGGCTTGCTCCAGCCGGCGTAATAGACCGGAATCCGCCGTTTCAGGTGGGCGACGACCACGCTGTCCCAGTCAAGCGGGTAGGGGGTGGGGTGCAGGCTGTCGTGCGCCATGCCGTTGCTGTCCCTGAAAATGTATTTGGTTTCCGGTGAATACTTGAAGTATGTGCGCATTGCATAGGCGGCCTTGTGGTTGTACATGCCGGAGGAGTTGGGACCGTACACCATGTCCACCGCCACGCCGCTGTGATGGCACAGTTGGGAGATGGCACCGTTGATGTGAACCGGACGGTCGCACATCTTGTGGTATTCGTAGCGGCTGCTACGGAAGTCTGCTGAAAGCTCCCCGTATGTGTCGTGGGTGTAGCGGTAGCTGCCGGTGCCGCTTTCGGGCCAGCGGAAGTAGTACATCAGCTGGGCCATGGCGGTGGCCACGCAGCCGGTCACGCAGCGTTCGTTACGACCATTGTCATCTTTGGGGCAGTAATAATTGTATTGGATTCCCTGTCCCCAATGGCTTTCGGTCAATGGCGCCGTCTCTTCCACAATGCGTATTGAATCCTCGTCCAAGGTTTGCAGGCAGGACTGTTCCGACAGGCGGGCTGCCTGAATCTGGCGGCGATATGCGTCCAGCCACATTTTCATGGCCGGGGCGATGCTGTCGCGGTCGAAGTTCTGGCTGGTTGAGTAGGCCAGGACGGCCTTTGTCTTCTGCTCTGCAGAGACCACCACGAAGGCGTTCTCCCCGTTGAAGACATAGAACAGCGGCGCATCGGCATCCTGTTCGGTGTAGGCGCAGCTCAGAGCCGATTTCTGCACGTGCAGGCCGGTTTGAGCACCCAGGAAGCGTGCGGCTGTCTCCAACGCATCATGCTCCGGTATGGCCTGCGCCGACACTCCGATCCACGAACAGCATGCCAGTATTGCAAAAAACAGGTGTGAGAGTTTCTTGTTCATATACGTTCAGATGTTTTTGTCCAACGCTTTCCAGAGTTCCTCCCTTGTCTCGCCAAGTTCGGGCACATGGCATTCCTCCACGGAACGCACTTCCGAAATGTGGTGGCCGAGCATGTCCAGGAACCACGGTGCGCGCTTGATGCCCTCGCCCATGTTTACAAGCACTGTCTGTCCGTTTTTGATCTCATGTTGCATGACGGCTTTCATCAGCCCTGCGATGCAGACCGCGGAGGCGGGGCCGACGTGGGTCTTGCGCTCGAATGCGACTATCCGCGCTACGTCAGCAAGGCAGTCCTCCTTCACGCGGAGGAAATTGCCGTTGCGCTGCTTCATGATTCTGGCGATTTTCGGATAGGTGCCGGGGTTGCCGGTGCCGAGGATGGAAACCATCGTCTGCGGGTTCTTGATGACAGGGTAGTCCTTTTCGAAACCCTCCGGGAAGCCGTTTTTCACAGCCTTCTCCCAGCCCTGCACCATCGGGTCGCATTTGTCGGTCTGGATCAGGATGGGGCGCGGATAGGTGAGTCCTGGCATGTTCGGCTCCAGCTCGCGGTAGGCCTTGTCCAATGCCAGCGGGCCGGTTCCTCCGCTGACCGCCTGCACATACACATCCGGCATGGTGCCCAGCTGCCGCAGCCATTCGAACACCATGGTCCGCTTCGATTCCACACGTATGGGGTCGATGTTGCCCGCCGAGGTGGGGATGCCGTACTTTTGCGCGTATGCGGCGGCCACGGCTTTCGCATCGCTGTAGTCTCCGGCGACGTGATATACCTTCTGCCCGTAGGAGGCGATCTCCGCGATGGAGGAGGGGACTGCGTTGTCCGGCATGAAGATGGCGGCGCTGATGCCGGCCATGGCGAGGTATTTGCCATAGGCGGTGGCCGTGTTGCCTGTGGAGGCGATGCAGTAGCGCTTCACCCCGTTCTCCTTGAAGATGCTGGCGGCCATTGAGGCGGCGATGTCCTTAAAGGTGTTGGTGCCGCCGTTCAGGTCGTTCCGATACACATATATCTTGCAGTCACTGATGTCGTTGTCGTTCGCGAACTGCTCCAGGAACTCCCAGCGTTCCAGGGGGATCGCCCCCTCGCCGCAGCTGACGATGTTTTCCTTGTCCATAAGTGGCAGGAAATCGAAGTAGTGCCAGAAGCTCTCCGGCTTGCCCTTAAACAGTTCCGGCAGTTTGGCGTAATCGGCGGTGTATTCGATTTCCGCCTGTTTGCAATGGCATTCCGGACAGCTCTGCCCGTGTTCGAACCATGCCTTGAAATCGGTGATGACGGCTCCGCATTCCGTGCAGCGGAGCCGGTATTTCTTCTGTCCGGCCATGGCTTAGAAATTGATGCGCTGGTTGTTGATTTCGGTTTCGCTGTATTCGCCGCGGTCCAGCTTTGCGCGGACCTCCTTGAACACGTTGATGGTGCGCTCCACATCCTCCAGGGTGTGTGCGGCGGTCGGGATCAGGCGCAGCTCGATGGTGCCTTTCGGTACCACGGGATAGAGGACCATGGAGCAGAATATGCCGTAGTTCTCACGCATATCGACCACAATCTGTGTGGCCTGTGCGACGGTGCCGTTCAGGAAGACCGGTGTCACATTGGCCTCGGTGTTGCCGATGTTGAAGCCGTTTTCACGCAACCCTTTTTTCAGTGCGTTTGTGATGGTCCAGAGTTTTTCGCGCAGCTCAGGACGGGTCTGTATCAGCTCCAGCCTCTTGAGTGCACCCATGACCATCGGCATCGGGAGCGATTTGGCGTAGGTCTGGGAGCGCATGTTGAAGCGCAGGTGGTCCACAATCGCCTTTTCGGAGGCGACGAAGCCGCCGATGCCGGCCATGCTCTTGGCGAAGGCGGCGAAATGCACGTCGATGCCATCCTCAACGCCGAAATGCTCGGCGGTGCCGGTGCCGTTCTTGCCCATGGTGCCGAAGCCGTGCGCATCGTCGATGAGCAGGCGGAAATCGAAGTCCTTCTTCATGGCCACAATCTCGTCCAGTTTGCCAAGCTCGCCCGACATTCCGAACACACCTTCGGTGATGACCAGGATGCCGCCGCCGCTCTCCTCGGCGAATTTGGTGGCGCGTCCCAGCACTTCGCGCAGGTGAGCCATGTCGTTGTGACGGTATGAGAAGCGGCGTCCCATGTGCAGGCGGATGCCGTCGTAGATGCAGGCGTGGGATTCAATGTCGAAGACAACCACGTCGCGGCGGTCCAGCAGGCAGTCAATGGTGGAGATCATGGCCTGGTAGCCGTAGTTCACCAGGAATGCGGCCGGTTTGCCGACGAAGGCGGCCAGCTTGTCCTCCAGTTCGTGATGGTATTTGGTGTCGCCGGACATCATGCGGGCGCCCATCGGGGCGGCCATGCCGTATTTTGCTGCGGCTTCCGCGTCAGCTTTGCGCACTTCGGGGTCGTTGGCCAGTCCGAGGTAGTTGTTCAGACTCCAGCAAAGCACTTTTTTGCCGTTGAATTCCATATTCGGGCCGATTTCGCCCACCAGCTGCGGGAACATGTAATATCCGTCCGCAAATTCCTGATACTGCCCGAGTGGTCCGGGGATGCCCTTAATTCTTGTAAAAATGTCAGTCATGTTTCTAAAGTTTTCTTAATAAAACACTTAATTATCTTTTGGCTGCGGCAGGCCACAACCATAACTTTTGACAAACGCATATTGTTTCCAAATATTGTTGTATAAAGAAAAATTTTTTTCAGGACACACACTTTTCCCCACAATCCAGCGTTATAAGGGCGTAATAAATCCTTGCAGATTCCTTTACGGGCAAACTATAACTTTTATCTTGGAGATTCCTGGAATCTCTTTGCCGGTTTGGGTCTGGTGCTTGACATTCCTGTATATCAGGGTGATGCTGGAATGCTGTTTTTGGACGAGGATACCACAGCCTATTTTGAGGAATATTACATCGGTGATGACCGGTACTATTTGTTGGATTTGTGAGTTTGCCCAATGTGATGAAATGCGGTATTGTGCAACCAGAACTTCTGACAAGTCTCTATCGGGCATCTTTTTTTTTTCGTCTTTCGGGCAATAAACCGCGGAAGGACGGCGTTGGATAAAAAAATCAGGTATGAAACCGAATTATAGTGTCGATAAAAGCGTCTCTGAAAAAGAATATGTGCAGTTTAACCGTTTTCTGAGATACAGGAACAAAAAAAACATGTCCATCATTATTGGCAGCAGCCTGTTGATTACGGCATTTGCAATCGTACAAATTTATGAATACTCCGATGTGGCATTGGCTGTGGGTTTTTTAGCAGGACTGTTGGTCGCCATCTGGATGTACACCTTCGGTGCAGACCGGAGAGCAAGAAAATATTATAATCAGTTTGTGCTGAAAGAGGGCACGGAGCAGCATATCGATTTTTATGATGACCATTACGAGCAGTTTTCGGCAGTCGGCAATGTGAAAATACAGTACAACCAGCTATTCAGAATCTATGTCACAAAGACAAATATATATATGATGCGTTCTCCATCAGTCGGTTGTGCATTGTCTCTCGGTAATTGTTCCCATGAATTTGTTAGCTTTGTCAAAAAGATTAAGGAACAGTACAATATTTAGTCCCTCCTTTCCCTTTGGGAGGTGATCAACAGGAAACGTTAAAACATGCTGAAAGAAAATATGCACATCTGTCCCGTTTGCGGTTATGACAAATTGGAGGAGGTTCCGTATGATGAATTCGGTTACCCGACATACGTCATCTGCTCATGTTGCGGCTTTGAATTCGGATTTGACGTTGAATCGGAAGGATACACATTTTCCGAATATCGGCAGCGATGGATAAACCAGGGCTTTCCATTCTTTAATGCAAAGAAAAAAACATCCAACTGGAACAAAAAGACCATGGAACAGCAATGGAAAAAATATTCAATGGGAAAATGCAAATGACCCCCATTGTTGTAGAGACGTTTCATGAAACGTCTCTACAGGAAACGTAACAAACGACAGAACAGAAACAAACGGTAAAACCGGATTCAACGATAATTCCATGCCGTTTGCCTGGCAGGACAAAATGTGGCGGAATGGACGTATGATGATTTTTTTTTAAACGTAAGGGTGGCGTTAAACACAAAAATTTAGCAATTCTTTACACCATAAAATCCATGAAACCGAACATAATCCGTAGAATCATAGGTGTCACAGCATTGGTGCTGTAGCCGGAACGATTCCCTTTGGAAGGTGATCAACAGGAAACGTTATCAAAAAACTCCATCGTCCCGATGAGTCAGAGACGCGATTAATCGCATCTCTACCAGGCATCTTTTTTCTCTTTTTACAACAACATGGTCATGAAGGCGGGGATATACGCTGTATCACCTGTGAAATACAGGTCTTTGGTATATATAATATAGCGGCGGCTTATCCTTCCTGAATACTTGGTGCAAAATTCATCTAACGACTTGTGGGATCGGTAGCTCGAACTTTTCACCTCTATCGGACACAGCTTTGAGCCTCTTGAGAGCAGAAAATCAATCTCATAATTGTGTTTTTCATCTTTCGGCCATGTATGGTAGTACAATTCATTGCCTGCAGTCCGCAACATCTGTGCCACCACATTCTCATACACATAGCCCAGATTGGTCGGAAGTTTGTCACCCAAAAGCTTTTCATAGATGACATTCTCCGTGAAACTCTTTTCCCAAAACGCCATTGTGACGAACAGACCTGTGTCGGCAACATAAATCTTATACTTGTCGGGATTACGGGTAAGCCCCATCCCCACATTGGGATCGTCGGTATGGTAGGCAAAATGGACTGTTTTGCTCTCCTCAAGCACATTCATCAGTTCGGATTGTTTGTCGTATGCCGTATGGCTTATGAAAGTGGAGGGCACATAGCGGGAGGTGCTGCGTGACAATTCGCTGGGAATCGCCCTGAACAACTGGGTGATCCTGCCGGTGGAATCGATTTTAAGGAAGTCATCCTCATAAAGACGGATGATTTTCCGCTTGACAGCATCAACAGTGCTGAAATCGTTGCTTTCAAGATAGGATTCCACTGCCTGCGGCATGCCACCGACCAGCATGTAAAGCCGGAAATCGCGCTGTATGGTTCTGAAAGCGGCTTTCAAAGGCATTTTGTTTTCCCAATAGGTGCGGATAGCGGGCAAAGTGGATTCGTCGCCAAGCGCCCACCTGAATTCCTCATAATCCATCGGATACATCTGCACGCGCTCTTCTTCGCTGGGAATCGTGATGTTTTCCGTGTTTTTTTTGATGCTGATCAGCGAACCGGTCTCCACATAGTCATATCGTCCGTCCGCCACAAGGTATTTGATGGCCTGTCGTGCCTGCGGGCATTGTTGCACCTCGTCAAAGACAATGACGGACTTGCGGTTCACAAGGGTCGTGTGGAAAATGGTCTGCAAGGAGAGAAAAAGATAGTTCAAATCCATCAGGTCATCGAACAACTGTTTTACGGTTTGGGAGGCCTTGTTGAAATCGATAAGGATATAGGACTCATATTCGTTTTTTGCGAACGCCTCCACAATGGTGGACTTGCCGATGCGTCTTGCCCCTTCCACCAGAATGGCGGTTTGTCCGTTGCTCTCATTTTTCCATTTTAGCAACTGATTGTATATTTTACGTTTAAAGAATTTTTTTGCCATGACAATGCACTTGTTTTTATTTTGCAAAAGTATATAAAATATGGTTTCCCCGAAATGTTTTTTGCGAAAAAATCAACTTTCCCCGAAATTTTTTTCCTCCAAAAACCCATTTTCCCCGAAATTTTGACGGCCGGAATGCAGGAAAATCCATGTAATGACTGCGGTGTCCGATAGGTTTCTCACCCCATTTCAAAAAAACTTCCGTATATTGCGCAATAAAATCCCCAATGCGGCGTTTGCACAACCTGAATTGTTGGTTTTGAAACTAAAAATTATGTGTTATGAAGAGAAAACCTTTACTTTTGCTGCCGCTTTTTCTCTGCGGCGTGATGTTTTGCGGAACGCTTTCCGCACAGGACGACTACACAATCAGGACAGGTTATGTCGGCTTTTTGGACCAATCCAACGCCTTCGCCTTCAAGGATGGGATGAACACCTTCTCATTAGGTACGACGCACGGCTGCCAGTTCAACAGCAACGTCTTTGTCGGGGCCGGTTTCTCCTTCCTCTGGAACAAGAACGCCTTCGTCCTGCCTATCTACACCTCGTTCCGTTACAACTTCACCGAAAAGCGCACCCTGCCATTCGGTCAGGTGCGGCTCGGCTATTACATCGGTGAAGGGAGCGGCCAGTACGCGGACGCGGCCTTCGGCCTGCGTTTCGGCACACCCAAGAAATTCGCCTTTTCCATCATGGTTGCCGCCTCATACCTCACCACATTGGAAGATGTCATCTATGTGTATGAGGAGGAGGGCTATCACAGGGAGGATGCCAACCTGTCGAACGTATCACTCCGTTTCGCGTTCGAATGGTGATCCATACTGACCGGTTGCACCGGATAGCCTATGCCACGGATGCCAGCGTATACCGGGAAATGCCGTATGGCGTCGCCTATCCGGAGAATGAAGAGGATATCCGCGAACTTATCCGCTATGCGCGGGAAAAGGGTATCAGCCTGATTCCCCGAGCGGGCGGCACCTCCATCGCCGGACAGGTAGTGGGAAGTGGTCTGGTATCGGTCTGCACCAGAGTTTTAGGGGAGGATGTTGCCAAGGTGTGGGTGCTCTCCGGAATGCAACGGCTGCATAGAGTGGTTCAACCGCACCATTGAGGAGGAGTTGTTTAGCATCTACACGTTCCATTTTATGTCGGAAGCGGAAAAAGCCATCTCGCAGTTTATTAAGCAATACAACAGCAAATGTATGCTACACAGGCTCGGACTTAAAAGTCCAATAGAATACAGGGAGGCTTATGAGACCAACCATCTAAAGTGCAATATGAAACCGGAAGACAATGTGTCTGGCGCAAAAGTAAAAAAAAATTTGTTCCGTGATGAAAGGTATCGAAAAAATAACTACTTTTGCAAATCAATTTAAGATAAAAAATTACTCAAATTAATTAGGGTCAAAACAGTTCAGGTAATGCTTTAGATTGTGGTAGAGTGTACATAACAGAAACTCATAACAATGAAACGAATATTACTAGGGAGGGAATATTTGCACATGTTTATAATCCGGATGGAACAGTACAATATACTGCATACGATTGGAACCACCAAATGCCAAGGGATTAATATTCTTTAATTGGAGTAAACGGAGATGTGTTTCTATTTGGATAGATTTATAATTGCAATGTAAACACAGGTTTGTCTTATGCGGTTGTTTCCTCTATCCATCATTTTTTGTCTGTTGGTTTCCTGTCATGCGCAACCTAAGGTGCTGACAGCGGATTATACTGTCAGTAATACGTTGGATCTCGCTTCTGTGCACAAGTTCACATTCGAGTCGGAATATGCATTAAGCATGATGTGGAACCATAAGGAGGAAAGAGTTTTGGACGATACCTTATTTTATATTACATTATCATCCTCGTTAAATCCGATGTATGTCCTCAATTGTTGTTCGGGGGAATTGCGTGCCATTTCATTTGAACATTTGAGAAATGATGGTTATTATGGAATCCGTACATTCTATTATCACAATCAAGATTCTATTTTTCTTTGTCTGGATCGTTTTGTGGTAACGAGATGCAACAGGGTTTTTCATAAGGATTACAGGGATATTTTGTTGGTTAACAGTAAAGGGGAAATAATTGGCCGGTACAGTTTGGACAGCATGCCCCGTATTTGTTCTTATAATTCCTTTTTTTATGGTTGCCTTTATCCTTGGGACGACCATTTGGATGAACGTTTTTTTGCCGGAGGGCTGTTGGCGGATGCCACTGTAATAGTTCCAGGGAGATGTGAAATGCAATCTGACACTTTTATTACGAATGCTAAAATCATGGCCTATTGCAGATTGTCGGACAGTTCACTCAAGATGTTAAACATACGTCGCCCGAAGGAACTGTATGGAAAATTCGAATACTCCCCAGAAACATGGGTGAAGGTGATGAATGGAAAAGAGCTGTTGGTCGGATTCTCTGTCACCCCAATCATTTACTGCTATGATTTTGAATCGGATACCATG
>DBYD01000050.1:30482-68731 GCA_002309855.1 Bacteroidales bacterium UBA1195 | reverse complement strand
AATTCTTTCTCCCCTTTGAAATAGGAGTCCAGCGTGGTTGTGAGCAGCGATTTGCCGAACCTGCGCGGACGGCTGAGGAAAACATACTTGTTTTTTGTCATCTGCCATACAAGGTCGGTCTTGTCAATATAGATGTAATTGCCTTTCCGTATCTCCGAAAAGGTCTGGATTCCAACGGGATATTTTCTTTCTGTCGTCTGCTCCATGGGCGTGTGAATTTGAATTTGCAAAGATACTAAAAAATGGGATACGGATTTTCCCCACGGGAATCCCTGTGAAAAAAAATCCTTTGCCTGTAATATTCCGGCAAAATATTCGTTATATAGGAAAAAATAATTAATATGAGACACCGACTGATGATTTTAGGAATGCTGACCCTGCTTTTATGCGCATGCGACCCCGGACATGTCTTCAACTACTACCTGTGCAATCATACACAGGACACAATTGTGTATGACACCATTTACAAACTGCCGCCAAATGCAATATACACTTTGATAGACCAGCACAGACTTGGCCAATGCTATGACTACGACGATATTGAGAGATACCTGTCAAACACTCCCTGTTTCTGCCCGATTGAGTTCATGGACGGGAGCCGCATACAATACTGCAGGGATGACAGCCTGCCCAAAAGCATCTACAAATCCTATTCCGATTACAACTGCCATCAGAAGAGGAACTCCTATCACACAACAATTTATTACTATGTGACAGAGGAGGACCACCAACAGGCCCTCAAATATGGCAGCCGATGATTCAAAATACAAGATTAGCCTGATATGGAAAAACAATACTTTGCCGCCATTGACCTGGGAGCCACATCCGGCCGGGTCATGCTTGCCGCCGTATCGGAGAAGGAGTTGGCCCTGAAGGAAATACATCGTTTCCCCAATCATCTTATACTGGTTGGGAACCATCTCCATTGGGATATCTACGAACTCTACCGCCAGGTGCTGGTGGGGCTGAAAAACATTGCTTCAGAAGGGATCCGCCTTAATTCCATAGGTGTTGACACCTGGGGCTGCGATTTTGTATGTGTGGGCTCCGACGGTGGGTTCTTGCGGCTGCCCTATGCCTACCGCGACCAGCAGACTGCCGGTGCCGTCGACCGCTATTTTGCGGAGAACTCCCGCGATGCGACTTATGAAACCACCGGCATCCAGATTATGGATTTCAACTCCCTGTTCCAGATGCACACCTTGGCGCAACGAGGCGATTCCGCTTTCACCAATGCGGAAAAACTGCTTTTCATTCCGGATGCGCTCGGTTACCTTCTGACAGGTGAGAAGGTTTGCGAATATACCATTGCCACCACGGCGCAGATTGTGGATGCGCGGCGCAAACGGCTCTCTCCGGAAATATTGTCCACCGTCGGGCTGACGGAGAAAAATTTCGGACGGTTTGTGACGCCTGGTGAAACAATCGGCACATTGACACCGGATGTGCAGAGAATTACCGGCCTTGGGGCGGTTCCGGTCGTTGCGGTCGGGGAGCATGACACCGCATCGGCGGTTGCGGCAGTTCCGGCCTGCACCGGACGTTTCGCCTACCTTAGCAGCGGCACATGGTCCCTCATGGGCATTGAAACGACAGAACCTTTGATTAATGCGGAGGCCGCTTCGTTGAACGTTACCAACGAGGGCGGAGTTTGCGGCAGCATCAGGGTGTTGAAGAACATTTGCGGCATGTGGCTGCTGGAGCGTTGCCGTGAAAAATGTCCTGAAGTCCCGTATTCCGAGTGGATAGGGGCGGCGGAGACGGCCGGGCCGTTCCGCAGCCTGATCGACCCTGACGCTCCGGACTTCGCGATGCCGGATGACATGGAGGCGGCCATCAAGAATTATTGCCGCCGTACAGGGCAGCATGTTCCGGAAAATCGCGGTGAGCTGGCCCGATGCATCTTTGAGAGCCTTGCCCTGCGCTACCGGCAGGTTTTGGAGGGACTGGAACAATTGTCCGGGCAGCGGGTGGAGGTGCTTCACATCATTGGCGGAGGCAGTCAGAACAGGCTGCTTAACCGGTGGACTGCAGACAGCATAGGCCGTCCTGTGGTGGCTGGCCCATCCGAGGCGACCGCCTGGGGCAATGTGATGCTGCAGCGCATCGCCGCCGACGGCAGTTTGAGCTTGGAACGGTTACGTTCAGAACTGGCCGCGCAGCTGCCGTTGGAGCGTTTTCAACCTGCCGACCCGGAAATCTGGGATGCAGGATACCGGCATTTTTTGTCAGTAACTGCCGGGGAAAAAATTTTTTTTCTCCACAAATAGGGAAAAAATATCTGGTTAATTAGTACTTTTGCTGTAAACTAAAATACGAGAGAGATGGAAAAACAATTCATTGAAACAGAGAACATCATCGAACCTGCCGCCACTAGGCAGGACGACCTGACGGCCGAAGAGCGTGCCAGTTGGCTGCAATCCATTGAGCGCGACATGCGAATCATTGCGGAGGACAAACCACCAAAATACTATTCACTTGATGAATTTGGAAAAGAATTGATGGCCGCAGTTGAAAGCAAGTTATGATTGAAAAGCATGTCGTGTTAAGAGACATCGTTTGGTTTGATATTGCGACAATTTCTGAATTCATCATTAAGGTTTCCAGTCCTGAACACGCGAAGCGATATACCCAACAATTGCTTGATGAATTGGCCACATTAAGTTATTTGGCTTCAGTAAGACCGGAAAGCTGTTGGTTGTTGCCCAAACGGTATCATCCCCATGCGAAGACATATCACATCATGAAAAAGAGACTGACTGTAATTTTCCATATTGTAGGCGATTGCGTGGTGGCTGATAAGATACTGCCCTCTACGCTGATAACCTATTGATTTTTTTTTTCTGAAAAATAACAGGGCGGGTGAAATCGCATCCTATTTCTTTGTACATTTGCAGATTCAACCCATAAAAGGCGGAAGATATGGCCGTGAGAATTTTTGTAATTGGATACCAAGATAATATAAATCAAAACTATCATGAATAGAACTGAAATGATAGGCAGCGCCTATGGAATGGCGAAGGAGCGATATGCCGCCATCGGCATTGACACGGACAAGGCCATTGCCATTCTTGAGGAAACTCCCATATCACTGCATTGCTGGCAGACTGACGATGTTATGGGCTTCGAAAGCCAGTCCGGCCTTTCGGGCGGCATACAGACCACGGGCAACTATTCTGGCCGGGCCCGCACCATTGATGAGGTGCGCGCGGATCTTGAATTTGTCAGTTCGCTGCTTGCCGGGACGCAGCGTGTCAATTTGCACGAAATATATGGCGACTTCGGCGGACGCTTCGTCGACCGTGACCAGGTGGGCGTGGAACATTTCCAAAGCTGGATAGACTGGGGCCGGTCTGTTAACATGAAACTGGATTTCAATTCCACCTCCTTCGGTCACCCCAAGAGCGGCGATTTGAGCCTCGCCAGCCCCGACCCGGCCATCCGCGCCTTCTGGATAGAGCACACCAAACGCTGCCGGCGCATTGCCGATGCCATGGGCAAGGCCCAGGACGACCCCTGCATCATGAACATCTGGGTGCACGACGGGCTGAAGGACCTCACGGTGGAGCGCAAACGATACCGCGAACTGCTGGCCGAATCCCTGGATGAGATTCTTGCTGAAAAGCTGCCGGACATGAAATCCTGCGTGGAGGCCAAACTCTTCGGCATTGGTCTGGAGAGCTTTACCGTCGGCTCGCATGACTTCTACGCCGGCTACTGCGCCACGCGCAAGGTCATATATACCCTTGACACAGGCCATTACGAGCCTACGGAAAACGTTTCCGACATGATTCCTTCGCTGCTTCTTTATGTGCCTGAACTGATGCTGCATGTGAGCCGTCCCATCCGCTGGGACTCCGACCATGTGACACTCATGAACGACCAGACCCTTGACCTCTTCAGGGAGATTGTCCGTGCAGAGGCGCTCCACCGTGCCCATATCGGCCTCGATTACTTTGATGCCTCCATCAACCGGATCGGAGCCTACCTAATCGGCACACGTGCCACGCAGAAGTGTCTGCTGCAGGCCCTCCTTGAGCCGTTGCCGCTGCTGCGACAATATGAGGACAACGGCCAGGGCTTCGAGAAGCTGGCCTTGCTGGAGGAGATGAAGTCGCTGCCCTTCGGTGCCGTGTATGACTATTTCAACCTGAAGAACGGCGTGCCGGTCGGGGAGGAGTTCATCGGACGTGTCCAGCAATATGAAAAAGAGATAACTTCAAAAAGATAAGCCATGAGTAAAGGAAGTCTGAAAAGCACCATTGCCGTCTCACTGACCAATTATCTGGATGCCGGGGCCATCGTTGCCGGAGCCAGCGGCCTGACGCTGTGGCAGAAATTTCTTGGTCTCACCGAAGTGCATCTTGGATGGCTCAACTTTATCAGCGCCAACTGTCTCGGTGCCGCACTCGGTGCCATAATCGGCGGATTCCTGGCCGACAGGTACGGGCGCAAGTTCATATATACCTACAACCTGCTTGTATATATGTTGGGCGTGCTGCTCATCATGTTCTCCGTCAGCTTTCCGATGCTGCTGGCAGGTTTCCTTGTGACGGGCATATCCGTCGGCATCGGCGTTCCTGCCTCATGGACCTATATTTCCGAGAGTTCTGAAAACAACAACCGTGGCCGCAATATCTGCATTTCACAGATGTCGTGGGGCTTCGGGCCTATGATCATCCTTCTGTTGGGCATGTTCTTCGCCCCCGACGGCTATCTCTTCGGTTGGGTCGAAGGCATTGCGCACACCATCGGTGGTGCCTCAATGCCGCAGGAGGCCGTAAATGTGTTCAGCTCCCGCATTGTCTTTTTCTCGCTACTGCTGGTGGCGTTCGTCGCATGGAACATGCAGCGTCGGCTGGAGGAGAGCAGCGAATGGAGGGCCAGCCGGGATGCCGCCAAGGCCAAAGGCGAGGATACGGGGCTTTGGCATGCCTTCAAAGTGTTGTTTTCCAATAGAAAGGCAATCAGGACCGTATGTTTTCTGGCGGTCATTTATCTGGCATGGAATCTTGTGGCTTCGGTGCTGGGCTTTTTCCAGCCCCACATTTATGAGACAGCGGGCGGCATCAGCAACGAGCAGGCCAACTGGATGAACTGCATCCAATGGGCCATCATCGTGTTTGTCACCTTCCTGCTATCCAAGGTCATCGACAGGACCGGCCACAAACTGATATATGTGTTGGGGCTGCTCTTTGCCCTCAGTGCATGGGTCATTATTGTCACCGTCGGTGTGAACGGCACCGCGGGGCTCTGGCTATTCACCATCCTGTGGGGCATTGAAGGGGGCATGTCGGTGCAGATTTTCTATGCTTTGTGGGGCTCCGAACTGTTTCCCGCCAAGTTCCGTGCCGGTGCCCAGGGGCTGATGTTTTTTGTGGTACGCGGCCTTTCGGCGGTTTGGGGGCTACTCTTTGCCTCCATCTATGGCGAAAACGGTGAAGGCTTCACCCTGGCTGCCTATTGTATGATTGCGCTGCTGCTCATCTCGTTGGTGGTGGGATTTGTCGGCTGTCCGGACACCCGTGGCAAGCCGCTGGCACAAATCACAAGGGAACGTTACGGCGAAAATTATTGAGTGGAAATGGAAAGTATTTTGAATAATAATCCTTTGCTCTGTCAGGCGATTGGTCAGGCGGCTGAAGTGGCCGGACACCTTTGGCAGAAGGGTTGGGCCGAGCGTAACGGCGGCAACCTTACCCTTAATATCACTGAATATGCGGACGGTGACATGCGCTCCCTGCCCGCTTTGGAGCCTCCGAGGCCGATAGGGACGGAGCTGCCGTACCTTAAGGGCTGTTATTTCTATTGCAAGGGAACAAACAGGCGTATGCGTGACCTGGCCCGCCATCCGATGGAGAACGGTGCCATAATCCGGATTACGGAGGATGCCGCCCATTATGAAATCATTGCAGATGCTGTTGTTCTGCCGACATCGGAGCTGCCTGCACATTTGAGCGTGCACAACTACCTGATAAGTAAGGGCTCGTCCTATAAGGCCTCCCTTCATACACATCCCACCGAGTTGGTTGCAATGAGCCATCACCGGCCGTTTCTGGGAAAGGATGTGCTCACGCAACTGCTTTGGAGCATGATACCGGAGACGCGGGCGTTCTGTCCGCGCGGCTTGGGCATTGTCCCATACCTGCTGCCCGGTTCTGTGGAACTGGCCGAAGCCACCATCCGCACCTTGGACGAAGGCTACGATGTCGTCCTATGGGAAAAACATGGTGTATTTGCAATAGGTGAGAATATCACCGAGGCTTTCGATATGGTCGACACATTGGTCAAGAGTGCGCAGATATATCAGGATGCCCGATCAATGGGTTTTGAGCCGGAGGGCATGTCAGGGCTGCAGATGCGGCAGCTTGCCGATGCGTTCGGCCTGCCGAAGTAGAGTTTCAGCCGTGTATCACCCCATCCATGGGGATGTCGAAAGCATCCACCGGTACCTGCTCCAAATATTGGAAGCTGAAGCACACCCCGATTTTCGGTGCTTTGATGTGACATAACGTTTTGTCGTAATAGCCTTTGCCTCTGCCCAAACGGTGCCGTTGCGCATCAAATGCCATGCCCGGCACAATTGCCAGATCTATATCGTCGTATGATTGCAGCGCTTCCCCGACAGGTTCTGGTATCTGGAAGTTTTCGCCTGATTTCATCTCCTCTTCTCCACGGAAATGTTTCAGCTCCAGCTCGTCCCCGACCACACAAGGGAGAACGAACCGCTTTTCAAACTGCCATTTGCGGATGAAATCGGGGGTGGGAACCTCGTCAGGCATTGACCAGTAGATGAAAATGCATCTGCTTTGCCGGAAGAGCGGGTCGCGTTCCATGGCCTCCCAAATGCGGGCGGCCTCCATTTTCTTGGCGGCTTCCGGAAAATCCTTTTTCAGTGCGCGTATTCTGGCGCGTGTCTCTTTTTTGTCCATGTACAATTAACGTCTTGTTTCAGGGATATTGCATCCAATGAAGAAAAAAATGGTTCCGGTGACATTTCGTATCCCTTTTTTGCGGACATTTGCAGCATGATAATTCAAGAGCATATTCCTGTTGTGGCTGTACCGGCATCAAAGAGCGTCAGCAACCGACTGCTGATGCTGCAACACACGGCGTTTCCGTCACTCCGTCTCTCCGGACTTTCCGAGTCGGCGGACACACTGTTGCTCAAATCCCTGCTTGAACGGATTACCTGTTCTTCAGGAAAGAGTGGCCTCGTGGAGTTGGATGTGCGGAATTGCGGTACCGCTTTCCGTTTTCTGCTGCCATTCCTGGCAGGTAGGGAGGGCGCATGGCGGATTGTCGGCGATGAACGGCTACGTCAGCGTCCGATACGTCCGTTGGTGGAGCTGTTGCGCGGCTGGGGGGCTGATATCCGTATGCCGGAAGATGGCTCTGTGCCTCTTGAAATTAATGGCAATCCCGGTTTGCAGCCGCAGTCCGCATTTGTGGATATTGGAGGGAGCAGCCAGTTCCTCTCCGCATTGCTGCTTTCATTACCCGCATTTGGGAAGGAGGTCCGTTTCCGTTATGCGCCGGATGCCGCCTCCGCCTCCTACCTGCGGATGACAGTCGGGCTGATGCAGGCTTTGGGGCTCAAGGTGACTGCAACAGAGGGGGAGGTCCGATATGCTCCGGGACCCAATCCGGAGTTGCAGGAGGAATTTCATGTGGAGGGTGACTGGTCAGCCGCCGCCTACTGGTGGGCATGGGCTGCATTGCAACCGCATTCCTTCTCATTGCTGGTGAAAAACCTGACATATTCTCCGTGGCAGGGCGATACCTGTATCCGCCGGATTTTGGCGCCATGTGGGGTGCGCTCTGTTCTTACTGCCGATGGCGCACTTGTCATCAAATGTGCTCCGCCTTTGCTTCCGGACACTTTCCGTTTGGATGCGCGAAATTGTCTTGACCTTGTACCGCTGCTTGTCGTGCTTTGTCTCCTTTCGGGAATCCCGTCCCGTTTCGACGGGGTGGATAATCTGCGCCTCAAGGAGAGCGACAGGGTGGAGGCCTTGCGGGAAAATCTTTCACCCTGGGCCGATGTCACATTTTCAGGCGGATGTCTGAGTGTCGTACCGACCGGCACACCTGTTTGCGGTCCTGTCAGTTTCCGCAGCTTTATGGACCATCGTATTGTGATGGCTCTCAACCTTTTTTCCGCTTTCGTGCCCGTATCCTTCGATAATCCGGAGGTTGTCTCCAAATCCTATCCTGCATTCTGGGAACAGATCGGTGCACTTGTTCGTAAGGCATAAAAAAAAGGTTCCCGAAGGAACCTTTCTTTTTTCTCTGTTCAAATTACTGTTTAATGACCTTTTGTGTCACAGTGCCCTGGTCGGTGGTGATGCGGATCAGGTAGATGCCAGCCCTGAATTGGCTCATGTCCAGCGATTCGGTCTCTTCCTGCACCATGAGTGTTTTTCCAAGCAGATCCATCATCTCCAGTTTCAGCACATTGGCGTTAGTTTTGACGGACAAAGTGTTCCGGACAGGGTTAGGATAGACCGAAAGCTGCACCTCTTTTGCCTCCTTCACGCTGACATTGGCATAATATTCCCAAAGCAGGATAGGGGTGCCTTCGTTGATTGAGAATCCTGTGCCAGCTTTCAGGTCGAAATCCTGTTTCCATTTGTCACGTGCTCCTTGGTCGCTGGTGAAGTTGGAGAAGAAGTTCAGGGCGGTCATTCCGTCCTTGGTGCTGCTCCAAACATCAACCTGCTCTTCAATGTCATTGTGGTTTTCCTGAACCGGAAGCGTGGTCATGTTGCCATTGACGTTGCTGTTATATACGCAGTTGTTCAGTTTGGCGTTGTGCTCGTTGACGGAGCAGAAGAGGCCGAGGTTCTTGCAGTCCGCCACCTTGCCGGCGAATTGGATGATGCAGTAACAGTGCTCGATGTTTCCTTTCACCCCATTGTAACCGACAAAACCGCCGCCGTGGTTGGCGCAGGTCACTTTGCCCTTTGCGTAGCAGTTGCTGATTTTGAAGGTGCTTTGGAAGGTGCTGTCGTTGTATCCCACAAACAGGCCGCCCCATTCATGGCTGACAGTGATGGTCATGCCCTTGGCATAGGAGATGAAAACGGTGGAATTCTTCAGCATGCCGATGAGACCGCCAACTTTTGTCACTCCATTGATGGTGGCTGTTTGGATGCCGCAGTGTGCGAATTCCGTGTTGAATGCGCCTCCGCAAAGCACACCGACATTGTTGCCGCCGGTGATGGTGCTGCCGATCACATAGATGCTGTCCACTTTTGCGTGGATGGAGGACTGGCCTTGGATGTAACCGAACAGTCCGACATAATCCATGCCGGATTGGGTGATTTTCAGATTTTTGATTTTATGGTTGTTGCCGATTAAGTGCCCTTTGAAAGGGTGTTCCAGTGACCCGATGGGGGTCCATTCCTTGTTCCCCAAGTCCAAATCGGCGTCGATGATCACATCTTTTCCTTCAAACTCACGGGCGGCTTCGTCATTGGCGCAGGCGTCCGCAATCCATGCCAGCTGTGCCGGTGTGGTGACAACATATTTGAGCCCGTTGGGTTTCACCGGTGTCTTGGTTGTGCCGTCCCATGCGGACTGTCCGTGGCTGAATCCCACGAAACATAACATAATCAACAGAATGTTAAGTTTTTTCATACCTTTATTATTTATTTAGTGAAAAAATAAGTATACATAATATGATTTTGCAAAGGTAATAAAAAAAGTGTTATGATAACATCTGGATGGAATTTTTTTTTTTTTCAGATCAGAATGGGTATCCGATACCGAAACGGAAACTCAGCTCCTTCCATTTAACCGGATGGTTCCGCCAGCGTTCGCCTTCCGTCAGGTAGGGGGTGTAAAGCGCTGTCGCCACATCCATTCGCAGCACCAGGAATGAGATGTCCAGCCGCAGTCCCACACCGCCGTCCAGAGCCAGTTCCTTGTAAAAACGGTTCCAGTCAAATTCCCCGTTGGGGATTTCCGCATTTTTCCGGATGTTCCAGATGTTGCCCATGTCAAGGAAAACGGCGGTGAAGAAATGTTTGTAGACCGGTGTGCGCAATTCCAGGTTACATTCCCATTTGAGGTCTCCGGAGCTCTCAAAATGGGAGAGGGTCCCGTGATAGCTGCCCGGGCCGAGTTCCCGAAGGTTCCATGCCCGCATGCTGTTTGTGCCGCCCAGGTAAAAGCTGCGCTCAAATGGTAGGGTTGAGGCATTGGAGGTGGGTACTCCGATTCCGGCTGCGGTATGCGCCACCAGCGAAGAGCGGTTCCACAGCATTATGTTATAGGTGAAATCAATGTCGGCAGAGACAAAACTGGTGAAGGGGGTGCCGAAAATGACATATTGGCCCTTGTCGTTCTTCTGTATACTTGAGATGTCGAAAAGTCCGTACAGCAGATTGCCGTATGCGTTCAGGTTTAGCCTTAAACGGTAGAAGTTCTGCCGTTCGTTGTTGTTGATGTTGTTGTACAGCAGTTTGTAGCTGGTTCCAACAAGAACGTGGTCAGTATATTTTTCACGGATGCGCTGGCTGTAATGGGCGAGATTGTTGTCAAAAATGCTGTCCTTGTAAATTTTCACCATGCTGATGTCCATCAGTTTCAGGATGTGAGATGCATGGTCGGATGGTTTCCATTCGTATTCCGCGCCTGTATTGGTGATGAGCCTTGAGTAGTGGTCACGTTGCTGGAAATAGCTTCCGATTGCAAACCTTGTTTGCGAGCGGATTTTTTTTGGGATCAGTTTATGGCTGAAGGGAAGCAGTATTTTGGGGAAGTGTACGCCGATTTCACCGCCTAATTCAAAATTGCGGTACCGCCACATGGGCACCTTTTCATTGGCTTCCCCTATGTCGGTGTTCCTTTGGAATTCTGTGGAAAACAACAGGTTGTCATATTGTATCTCGCCGCTGTGAAACAGATTGCGGTTTTTCAGGTTCAGGTTCACGCCGATGCCGTAGTCCGATCCGATGTCTTTACCCAACAGTTCAAAGTTCAGTGTATGTTTCTCCCATGGGGTGAGCTGTATCTGGCACATCAGCAATCCGGTGTCCGTTTCGGGGTGTTTGCGGCTCTCTTCCGTGATGGCGTAGGAGATACGGATAAATCTGAAATTCTGCATGTTGTTGTATAGGTTGTAGGAGGTCTTCGCTTCATCTGCGGAGTAAAGGCTGCCAGGGTGGAAATACAACGGATAGGTGAGGGCTTTGGGGTTGTAGTGTAACCCCTTTTGCAGTTGGATGGTATAGGTGTAGGGTGGCTGGGACTTCATTATTTCCGTATAGTCGAAGATGTTGAATGCGGTGTCCTCTGTGGCGGAGCAGCGGATGCGCACCTCCTGGATGTGAAATTTCCGGAAGGGATGCAGTGGCGTTGTCTGGTTGCCGGATGCCGGTGCATCCTCCTCATCCCCGATACAGATCTTGAGGTTGAACCGGTGGCTGTTCAGATTGCTGTCCACCTTGTAGCGGATGTGTTCCGGACGGAAAAGGTAATATCCATGGTTGGAAAGTAGGTTGGCGATGCGGTTGCGTTCGGCTCTGAGAAGGTCAGCGTCATACGGCGTCCCTTTTTTGAGCAGGCTGTTGTCCTGTGTTTCCGTCACTATCCGGTAAATGGCCGTGTCCTTGATCTGAAAGAAACTTTCATTCAGCAGGTAAGGCTCTTCCGCAGTAATGTGGTAACGGACCACCGCTTTTTTGTGTCGGGTCCGTATATCGCTCTGTACAGTGGATTCAAAATACCCTTTGTTGTAAAGGTACTGTTGGATTTGTTGGCATGAATAGCTGACGGAGGATGAGTCCATGATTTTCGGTTCCTCTCCCAAATTGTTGCGGAACCACTGCTTCCAATGGCGGTCTTTCTGTTGCTCCTTTGGCAGCATTGACTGGTATATTGCGGCACGCACCGGGAATAGTCCCAGAAAACGGCGGTTGGCTTCCGGTTTGACCAGATATATGATCTCACTCTGTACCGGAATTTCCTTGCGGTTGGCACTGACTTCGTTCTTTACCAGCAGATATTCGCCCTCTTTCAGGTGCTTTGTTGCGGAGCAGGCCGGCAGGATAGCCGGCAACATGAACAGGATGATTCTGGTAAAAAGTGAACGGCCTTTCATTTATTCACGCATGTCAATTATTTCCACATTCGGATGCTCCTCTGGTCGGAAGGTGAAGAAACCGCTTTTGATTGCGGGGTTCAGCAGGATATTGTCAAAATAATATGTGTCGGTGGCACCGCTTTTTTCATAGATGACTGCCCTCGTTGGCAGCAGTTTGTCCTTGCGGATGACCATCCGTATCTTGTAGAAGGACTGCCCTTGTTTGGGATAAAGGTCAACAATTTGTACCACAACACCCTTTTCGGACATCTCGCGGATAAATGCGGAGCGGTAGTATTGGTCGTAGGTGGCTATGACCTGCAACGGGTTGATGGAGATGCTCTCGCTGTTTTCCTCGTAGTCTGCGATGCTTACCTCTTGGTTTTCGGGGAGATAGTTCCATACTGTCTTGCCGTCGCAGTATACGGTCTGACCGGGGATCTCCAGTTTGTAGGCTTTACCCTGTGTCCAGACGGTGCCTTTTAGAAGGCTGCTTTTCTCCCCGTTGGGGGAGGATTGCAGCGTGAAACTTATTTTCGCACTTTGCAGCCCCACCCATTTCTGCTGCATTTTATTCAGAATGGTTTGGGATTCATCAGTTATGACCGGCTTGACAGGTTTGGGCTGCTGAGCCTGTACGCTTCCTATAACCAGCAGAAAACAACCGAAAAAAAATCTCTTCATGGCAAATGGAGTTATGTTTTGCAGTAGATAGTGCATATATCAGGCCAAACCCATCTCTTTTAACTTATTTTCTAAAATGGCGGGGTCCTTGACAATCACTTCGCGGGCTTTGCTGCCCTCAAAGGCGCCAACGATGCCCTCACGCTCCAGCTGGTCCATCACGCGTCCTGCGCGGTTGTAGCCCAATTTCAGCTTCCGTTGCAGCAATGAGGTGGAGCCGTGTCCGGTCTGAACCACGATGCGGGCGGCATCGGCGAAGCAGCCGTCAATCTCCCCGTCGTCCGATGTCTGCACGTCACCTTCGGTGTCTTCCGGCACTTCCGGCAGCAGGTAGGCGTTTATGAAGGCATGCTGTTCCCCAATGTATTCGCAGATTCGCTCGATTTCCGGAGTGTCCACCAGTGCGCATTGGATCCGGGTCACTTCACCGCCAAGGGAGATGAGCATGTCGCCTTTGCCTATCAGACGTTCTGCGCCGCTGGTGTCAAGGATTGTGCGGGAGTCCACGCTGGATGAGACCCTGAAGGCGATGCGGGCGGGGAAATTGGCCTTGATTACACCTGTAATGATGTTGACGGAGGGACGCTGGGTGGCCACAATCAGATGTATGCCGATGGCGCGCGCCAGTTGGGCCAGACGTGCCACGGGCGATTCCACCTCCCGTCCGGCCGTCATGATGCAGTCAGCGAACTCATCAAAAATCAGGACAATGTATGGGAGAAAATGATGTCCGTGTTCTGGATTTAGGTGGCGGGAAATGTATTTTTCATTGTATTCAATGATGTTGCGGCATTGTGCCTTCTTGAGCAGCTCGTAGCGGTTATCCATTTCGATGCAGAGCGAGTTGAGGGTACGGACCACCTGGGAGGTGTCGGTGATGATGGCATCGGCCGCATCCGGCAGTTTGGCCAGATAGTGCCGCTCGATTTTAGAATACAGTGTAAGTTCCACCTTTTTGGGGTCTACAAGAACAAGTTTCAGCTCGGCAGGATGCTTGTAGTAGAGCAGGGAGGTCAGCACGGCGTTCAGTCCCACCGATTTTCCCTGTCCGGTGGCGCCTGCCATCAGCACATGCGGTGTTTTGGCAAGGTCAAAGACAAACACTTCGTTGGAGATGGTGCGTCCTATCGCGATGGGGAGGGCCATCTTTTTTGCGTTGAGGAATTTTTCTGAGGTGACCATGTCACGCATCGGCACAATCTTGGGCTGGGAGTTGGGCACCTCTATGCCGACAGTCCCTTTGCCAGGTATTGGGGCGATGATGCGGATGCCGATGGCTGCCACGCTTAACGCTATGTCATCCTCCAAGTTTTTGATTTTGCTGATGCGCACTCCGGGTGCCGGCACGATTTCGTACATGGTTACGGTAGGTCCCTCAATCGCACTGATGGATTGGATTTCCACCCCGAAGTTGGAGAGGATTTTCTTGATGCGGACCTTGTTGTTCATGATTTCCAGTTCCCGCTCCTCTTCGGAACGGCTGGCGTTGGTATAGGCTTCCAGCAGATCCGGATTCGGGAACTGGTAGTGGATCAGTTCATCCCTGGGGTCAAGCGGCGGGAGGGAGGCCAGATACCTTTCCTTCTCTTCATCGGTTGCATCCGGACCGGGGCGTTGTGGTTTTGCCGTCCCTTCCGTCAAATTATCGTCCCCATCAGTTTCGACCTCTGTTTCAAATATATCCGTTTCATCTGTTTCAACTGTCTCATCCGTTATTTTCTCTCCTTCGGTTGCCACTGCCTCTTTTGGCATTTCGGTTACCTTTATTACGGTCGGTTGGGTGGGGGCGGGTCCGATTGTTTTTTCAGTGACGGTCGTCTCCGGCTTTTTTTCTTCAATGGGTGTTGTCGAAGGCGTTTCAGGAGCTGCAGGTTCTGTTTTCGGAGGATATGTGTGGTCAATGTGCTTGGGGCCTTTGAATGGGTCTTGAGGTTCTTTTTCCAATGCCTTTTCCCTTGCCTTCTCCCTTTTTTTCCTAATACGGCTGATCACACGTGCCGCCAACCCCGGTTTTTGGGGCTTGATAATTTCATCTGTGGTTTCATCCGGGGTCTCCTCTTCCTGATTCTCTTCGGATGTATGCTGGCGGCTGAAGGTCATGCGGAAGAAGATGACCAGAATTACAATGGCGATGAAAATCAGCAGCAGCAGAAAACCAATCTGCCCCATTATGGTCACTAACTGCTCGCTGAGCGTGTTGCCGATGTTCCCGCCCAGCCAGTCTGTCCTGGAGTTTTTGCCGAAAGCCCATCCGAGCAGCAGGGAGAACCAGATTATGCTGAGGCATGCCCCCATGAATGATTTGAAAAGGGGGAGCAGGCTTTTTTCCCATATCAGGTATACGCTCCAGAGAAAAAACAGGAAAAGGAAGCCGAACGAGGCGATGCCGAAACCGTACCGGATGAACAGGAAGGAGAGATAAAGGCCCAGGATGCCCATTTTGTTGCCGATTTCTGTGCTGGCACTTCCTTCGTGCAGGGTTTTGAAAAGATTGCTGTTGGCGATTGTGAGGTCTTCAGCGTGCGTGTTGAAGAAAGAACAAAAGGCGACAAAGAGAAAAATGGTGAAAAACAGCAGGAACCATCCTGTAATGACTTGCACGTTCCGGTTGTGTATCCAGGATGTTGCCGTTGCTTTCTCCCTTGTTTTTCCATTGGACACCTGTCCTTTTCCTGCAGCTTTGCGTTTCCCTTTTTTCTTTTTTTTATCCGCAATCACCTGCCTGTTTTGAATGTAATGGTTGGCCATATCGTTCCCAATCCTTTGTTTATTATGCTTAAACTGTTGATATTGTTAAATATTACAAATTCTCTCCTTTTGCAAGGGAAGCCTTTTACAAAATTAATGATAAAGGAAAGAGCTTTCTCTCTTCCGATGCAATGATTTATAAACATGAAAATGTTTGTAAAGAGTACTTTTATGGGTGATGGTAATATAAAAAAAACACCGGCTGGATGCCGGTGTAAAAATCTCTCCCAATCGTAGGGATTATTTCGTTTTCGTACTGGAATAGTTTACTTTAAAAGCATTTGAAAGACGCAGTTCCTGTTTGACATCCGTCACAATACCCATCTTCACCTTTTTATCCACTTTCAGGGACCATGTGATTTTGTTGCGGTATGCCTCATCGCGGCTCATCTTTTCCGTCATCACGAACTGGGCGATGTCGTTCACTTCCGCAAACTGGTCGTTCAATTGGATACGGGGTTCATGTCCCAATTTGGCCACATAGTTCTTGTTGGGTTCACCGATGTTGATGTTTGCAACCAGGGATTTCTTGTCCAGTTTCTGCACCTCCGTCGCCTTTGGCAACCGGATGTTAACAAACAGGGTGGATTCGCGCATGGTTGTGATTACCATGAAGAAGAACAGGAACATGAAGATAATGTCTGACATGGAACCCATGTTCAGGTCAGGAGTCGATTTGCTGACCTCTTTTTTAAACCTACCCATTATTTGTTTCCTCCATAATTAACAGGTTCCGCTTCCGAAATGTTGATGGGGATTACCTTTTGCACACCTTTCCGCTGAATGTTGTTCAGGTTGTTGAAGGGTTTTCCGAAACGTGCGTTGGAAAATTCGTCCCTCAATTCGTTGAATGCGGCAGTCAGCTGGTTTTGTACTGCAATATACATTTCATAGGAGGTTCCCCGGTCGTTTTGCAGGGAAACCACCCCTTTGGAAACGGTCTCCTCCGTACCCAGTTCCTGGACATAAAGCTGCTTCTTGTCAGAAAGGTTTAAATCCCCGCTGGGGTTGGAAATGAATTCTTTTGTTTTTTCTTTCAGCATGTTGACATCTGGCAGGAATTCACTGTTGACCATAATCTGGTCATTCATGTTGACCAACACGACCAGCACGTTACGTTTGTGCATCTGGATGTCATCCCCCTGTGCGATCAGTGGGGGCGGCAGCTTGCGTTGGATACCCTGGTCCGTGTTTATGGAAGAGGTCAGCAGGAAGAAGGTCAGCAGCAGAAATGAGATGTCTGACATGGAACCCGTGTTCAATCCCGGTGTTTTTCCTCTTGCCATGGTGTCTTATTTTTTAAGTTTGGAGTATATGATGGTACCGAAGAAGGCGACAATTACACCGCCCAGCAGAATATAGGCCATGTTGATCAGCGCACCGGACCATTTGAAAACGCCTTGGCTGATTTCCAATTTTATCGCTTTTTCCGTGAGCTGCGAACTGGCGGCAAGGTAGGCGACCAGCACCACACCTACGGCAATCAGCAGCAGCAGGCCGAACCGGATCATCTTTTTCCGGTCGGAAATCACCTGCATGATCAGGAAGAAGAGAATCAGGGCAATGGCAATACCTATCATTATGTACATCAAGGTCATGCTGAAATCCAGCGCGCCGGTGCTCTTTTGGTCGCCCATGGCGAAGATGAGGCAGGCCAATGCGGCCAGCACACCCACCACCAGCAGGGCAATGTTGCAGATGGTTCTTACTTTTTTTGTCTTTTCCATGGTTGTAAAAATTAAAGTGTGAAACTTTAGTTAACAAAAAGCCTTGTAATTCAAGCCTTCAGTTATTTTTTATATTTTACAACAATGTCCATGAAGGTGATGGTGGAGTCTTCCATGTCGTTCATCAGGCTGTCCACCTTGGCAATGAGGTAGGAATAGAAGACTTGGAGGATAATGGCCACAATCAGACCGGTCACGGTGGTGATCAGAGCCACTTTCATACCGCCAGCCACAATGGTCGGGGAGATGTCACCCTCTTTTTCGATGTTATCAAATGCCTGCACCATACCGACAACAGTGCCCAAGAATCCCAACGAGGGGGCCACTGCGATACAGAAGGCCAGCCAGGACATGTTGGTCTCAAGCCGTGCCGTCTGCACGCCACCATAGGAAACAACCGCCTTCTCGATATCGTCAATGTTGTTGTTGTAGCGGAGCAATCCCTGGTAGAAGACACTTGCAACAGGTCCGCGGGTGTTGCGGCATACATCCTTGGCCTTCTCCACATCACCGGTGGAAATGGCAGCTTCCAGATCCTCAAGCAGTTTCTTTGTGTTGGTCGTGGCGAGGTTCAGGTAGATGGTGCGCTCAATAACGAGAGCCAGACCCAGGATAAGGACAATCAGGATGGGGGTCATCCATCCGGGACCTCCCTCGATGAATTTGTCTTTCAAAACTTGGTTGAAGGGTTTTGAAACTTCAACCACTTCCTCTTCAGTTGTGGCAGCTTCAGCGGCTGCGGCCTTATCTTCCTCTTCCGCATCCACCTGTTCCGCATCGTTGGCGGGAGCATTCTGCTCCTGTGCCATCACCACATTGGACATTCCGAAGGTTAAGCAACCTGCGATCGCAAATAATGCAATTAATTTCTTCATAACGCTGTTTAGGTTTAATTTCGTTAATTAACTGAATACGTAAAATTTTACTTGATGATGGCGGAGAGACAGGGATTCGAACCCTGGAAGCGCTTTTGGCACTTACACACTTTCCAGGCGTGCTCCTTCGACCACTCGGACACCTCTCCTGAACCTTTCCGGCCTTTCCTCCGGCCAAAAAGAATATGCAAAAGTAGCCATAATCCCAATACAAATCGGCTTTTTCCACAAAAAAAAATCAATAGGGGGTTCCTAATTGATTTTCTGATATGTTTGTGTCATGTGCCGAGGCCAAACAGCCTTTTTGCGTTGGTTGTTGTTGCCTCAGCAACGGTTTCCAAGGGAATATTTTTTATCTCCGCCACCTTTTGTGCGATGATCGGAATGTGGTAACTGGCGTTGCGTTGCCCGCGGAACGGCACCGGCGGCAGGAAGGGGGAGTCTGTCTCCAGCACAATGTGTTCAAGCGGGATGTTGCGCACCACCTCCTGTATGCCGGAGTTCTTGTATGTGACAGTGCCTCCCACGCCAATCATGAATCCCTTTCCAATCACCTTTTGTGCCTGTGCGGTGTCGCCGGCGAAGCAGTGGAAAATGCCTTTTAACGGTTCGCGGAAGGTTTTTATCACCTCCCATGTCTCTGCAAAGGCCTTGCGGCAATGGATGATGGCAGGCAGTTTCCGGGTGACGGACATCTCAAGCTGGTCATGAAGCGCCTGCTGTTGTTCTGACGTGTAGCTCTTGTCCCAGTACAGGTCCATACCGATTTCCCCGATAGCGGAGACATCCACACCTTCCATTTGTTCCTGCATAATGGATAGGGTCTCCCTGTATTGTCCGTCGACTTCGCTGGGGTGAAGCCCCATCATCGGGTGGCATCCGGGGTGCGAGGCGCAGAAATTTAGCATCGGACGTATGCTCGAAAGGTCTATGTTCGGAAGGAACAGGTGGCGCACCCCTGCCTTGAGGCACTGCTGCCAGACCTCTTCGCGATCCTCATCGAACTCTTTTAAATATAAATGTGTATGTGTGTCTGCAAAAATCATGGCTTTGGGTTGTCAGACGAGATGCAGATATTCGAACAGCGGGCGGAAATCCTCTTCCGGAAGCGCCAGATATGTGTTTATGCCGTACCTGTCCGCGACTTCGGTGTTGTCGCGGCTGTCATCCACAAACAGGGTGGTGGAGGGATTCAGGCCGGAGTCGGCAAGCATCGCTTCGTAAATGCCCGGATCCGGCTTGCAGATACGCATCTGATATGAAAGGTACATCCGGTTAAAGCAGTCTTCCATACGGTAGCCTTGTTGTGCAAAGAATCTCTCCTTGCAGAAATTATAGCACAGCTCGTTGATATTGCTGAGCAGGAAGACCTCGCATTTGCCGTGCAGCCGGCGGATCAGCTCCAGCTTTTGTGGAGGCAGTTCGATAAGGAACGAGGTGTAGGCGGTGATGATCTCTTCCCGTGTGGTGGGGCGGGGCGCCAGTTTCTGAAGCTCGCTTATGAATGTCTCCTGGCCGATGTTGCCGCATTCGGCCTCGAAAAAAAGACCTTTTGGGCGGTATCGGTCGATGAACTCCTCAATCTGGTGGATGCCGAGGTCATGGAAGGCCTTCCGGCATTTGTCGGGGTTCAGGTTCAGCAGTACGCCGCCGAAATCGAAGATGACAGTTCTGATGGGGAGCCCTTCCTTATGCAGGTGCAGCCTTTCGTTCATGCTATTGCTCAACCGGTAAAACTTCGTCAATCTGTTCGTTCCATGGCAGTCCATAGCGGTTCAGGTCATCCATGAATGGGTCCGGATCGAACTCCTCGACATTGAAGACCCCTTTGCCGTCCCATTTTCCGGTCATCACCATCTTGGCACCGATCATTGCCGGTACGCCGGTGGTGTAGGAGACAGCCTGTGCTCCGACCTCCCTGTATGCTTCGGCGTGTTTGCAGTTGTTCCAGATGTAGCATGTCCGGTCCTTGCCGTCCTTTATGCCGCGGATCTGGCATCCGATGGAGGTCTCGCCCTTGTAGTTCTCCCCGAGCGTGGAGGGTTCCGGCAGCACAGCCTTCAGGAACTGCAGCGGCACAATCTCCTTCCCTTCGTACATGATAGGCTTGATTGAGGTCATGCCCACCTCCTGCAATACATTTAATACATTAATATATTTTTGTCCGAAGGTCATCCAGAAACGTGCCCGGCGGATTGTGGGGAAATTCTTGGTGAGGGACTCCAGCTCCTCATGGTACAGCAGGTAGGATTCACGCTCGCCGATGTTCGGGTAGCTGATGGGCTTGTGGATTTCCATCGGTTCGGTCTCAACCCATTTGCCGTTTTCGTAATAACGTCCGTGCTGGGTGATTTCCCGTATGTTGATTTCTGGGTTGAAGTTTGTGGCGAATGCCTTGCCGTGGTCGCCGGCGTTGCAGTCGACAATGTCGAGGTAGTGCATCTCGTCAAAATGGTGCTTGGCGGCGTATGCGGTGTATACACCGGAGACACCCGGGTCGAATCCGCAGCCGAGGACGGCCATGATTCCGGCTTCCCTGAACCGGTCCTGGTAGGCCCATTGCCAGCTGTATTCGAACTTGGCCTTGTCACGAGGCTCGTAGTTGGCTGTGTCCAGATAATTGGTGCGGGTTGCCAGGCAGGCATCCATTATGTGCAAATCCTGGTAGGGCAGGGCCACATTGATAACGATTTCCGGCTTGTATTCGCTGATGAGGGCGGCAAGTGCGGGCACATCGTCCGCGTCAATCTGTGCGGTATGCAGGTGTGGCTTGCCGATGGCTGCGGCGATGCGGTCACATTTCTCCTTGGTGCGGCTGGCTAACAGGATGTCTTCAAACACTTCCGGCAAGGAAGCGCATTTGTGGGCCACCACGGCACCAACGCCGCCGGCTCCGATAATCATTACTTTTTTCATGTTCGCTTGTGTTTAATTTCAAACTGCAAAAGTAATCAAAAAGGGGATAGGAAGCGGCATTGAAAATATTTTTTTGAAAATGAAAAAAGATAGCGGGAAATTGACTACTTTTGCATCTTGTTTTAACATGTGACCAAAATATAAAAACAATTAAGGAAAATGGCAGTTATTGGAAGAATCAGAAAGCATTCTGTGATTTTGTTAACCATTGTGGCACTTGCACTTCTTGCATTCATCGTGGGTGATTTGAAGAAACCCGGCAACAAGGTCTACAGCAATTTCATCCAGGTGGGAAAAACCAAAATATCCTACTTGGAGTTCGAGGAAAAATACAATCATTACCATGATTTGGTCCGCCAGCAGAACGGCGGGACCCTCTCCCATGAGGAGGAATACCAGTTGCGGGACAACATCTACAATGAACTGGTGGATTCTGTGACACTCTATTCCCAGATGGATGCGTTGGGCATCACCGTCACCACCGATGAGCTGCGTGACCTGGTGGCCGGTGAGAATCCGAACGCCTATGCCCGCCGCTTCTTTTCGGATGCCAGCGGAAATTACAACAGCCAGTTGGCACAGGGATTTTTGGACAACATGTCCCAGTACGATTCCAACATTGTGAAGGCCTATATGGATTTGGAGCGTTATATTGAGAAGGAGGCGCTCAACAACAAATATTTCACACTGTTGGCCAAAGGTGCCTACCTTCCCAAGGCCTTTGCCGAAATGAGCCTTGACGAGGATGAAACCACTGCGGAACTTCTGCTGGTTCAGGTTCCATACAGCCACTCTTCGGTTTCCGATGACAAGGTGACGGTTTCCGACAAGGAGATTGAAAAATGGTATGAGGATAACAAATACCGTTTCGAGCAGGATGAGGAATGGCGCAACCTGGAGTATGTGATGTTCCCCATCGAGCCTTCCGCCGCCGACCTGTCGGCCATCGAGCGTGATTTCCGTGAGCAGTTTGAGGAGTTCAAGACGGCGGAGAACCCGCGTAACTTCATCTCCCGCATGGTGGATTCCCGTTACGACAGCACCTATTACAAGCAGGGGCAGCTGCCTGCAGGTCTGGACAGCATTGCTTTCCGTATTCCTGTCGGTTCCTATATCGAACCTTTCATTGACGCCGATTACTGGTATTTTGCCAAACTGCTTAATGCCAAGATCCGTCCCGATTCCATCAATGTCAGCTTCATTTTCGTTGCCAAGCATGGCCTGCAGAATGCGCAGCGGAAGGAATCTGCCAGCAAGAAGATTGTTGACAGCGCCTATCAGGAACTGTTGGCCGGTGGTGACTTTTATGATGTGGCCACCCTCCGTTCTGACATTCCCCAGGCCCAGTTGCCGGATTCCGGACGTTTATGGTTGACGGACGGCAGTGCCGAGCGTTTCTTTGTGGATGGTAGTCCTGTCCAAATGTTCTTTGACACGTTGTACATGCGTGCGCCGGGCAGTGTGGTGAAGGTGGAATATCCAATAGGAACTTACATTTTCCGGGTGAATGCCAACACTCCTTTCTCGCCTAAGGTTCAGCTGGCCATTGGCAGAAAGCAGATTTCCGCCTCTTCGGAGACAATTGACAACATTGAAAGCGCCGCCAACAACTTTGCTAACGGCACAACCACCTATGAGCAGTTCGACCAGAAGGTGACTGCGGAGAAACTGAACCGCCGTTCCTTTGAGAGGGCCTCCGCAACCTCCTATTCTGTTCCTGGTCTGGATGCCAGCGCTTCGCGCGATGTGGTCCGTTGGGCCTATGACAAGGACACTAAGAAAGGGGATGTCTCCAATGTCTTCTCTTTTGAAAACATGTTTGTGGTGGCCGCACTGAAGGAGATTTATCCTGCCGGTTATGCGCCGCTTGACATGTTGCGCCAGTATGCTGAAACCATGGTCAGAAGGGACAAGAAGGCCGAGATTCTGCAAAAATCTTTGGATGAGACCATGAGCAAAACCTCCGATTTGAGTCAGATCGCCGCACAATTCGGTGCGGAGGTGGATACAGTCTCCGTGCGCTTTGCTGATCGGAACCTTGGCCATTACGGTGCCGAGGCGGAGGTAATCGGTAAACTGTTCGGCCAGTCCGAGGTGAACAGGCAGCTGGTCTGCAAAGGTGAGATGGGTGTCTACGTGCTCTGCCCTGTCAGCTTCAAACAGCCGGAGGCCATGTCAGCTGCAGGCGACAGGAGCGAGCGGCTGAACAGCTATGTGGAACGTCAGCAGATGATGGTGCAGAACCAGCTCTCTCAAGGGTTGACCGCCACATTGCGCAAGATGTACAAATTGTCAGATTATCGCGCCAAAGTTTTTTAAGCGCATGCTAAGGATTAGATTTTTCATTTTTTTCATTTTTTTCATGACTTTTTTTACCGCCTGTTCGTCCGATCAGGCGGTAAAAAAATTTTATAGGGCGTACCTGACGGGTGATTATGTCCGTGCACGGAACCATGTGACGGTATCGCAGCAGGAGGCTTTTTCGGATTTTGCCGGCCAGTTGCGTCAGGATGACAAGAAACGCCTGCGGCAGCGGCGTGTCAGAGTCCGTGACGTTGCTGTTGAACATCTGAACGACACTTCTGCAATCGCCTCCTGTATGATTCTGCTGCGCGAACCGTCACAGCGGGAGGACACCCTCTACCGGCTTGTACTTCTAAAAAAGGAAGGTCGCCGCTGGAAGGTCAGCAGCGGTGTCTGGTCAGAGCGATGATGAAGGGCAGTCTGCGGTGGAATGTTTTTTCCGCGCCGTGAAGTTTTTTTTCTCCGTGAAAGCGGAAGTTCGTATCCCGGTTTTGAGTATTTTTGCAGCGTAATATTTTTTTTGATTAAAAAATGGAAAAGAATGAGTTGTTACTTCTCACAGAAGATATTATAGCATCTAAGATACACCTTATCAGGGGTGTTCAAGTGATGTTGGATTTCGATTTGGCTGCAATTTACGGATATACAACTACGCGATTCAATGAACAGGTCAAGAACAATATTGAGCGTTTTGATACTGATTTTCGGTTCCAACTAACAGACTTGGAGTTTAAAAACTTGATGTCGAAATTTTCGATATCAAGTTGGGGCGGCACGCGCAAACTTCCATACGCTTTTACCGAACAGGGCATCTATATGCTGATGACCGTGTTGAAAGGAGACCTTGCTGTGAAACAGAGCAAGACATTGATTCGTCTTTTCAAGCAGATGAAGGATTTCATAGTCCAAAGTCAGGATGTGATGGAAAGCCCTGCATTGTTAAAACTTTCCCTTCAAACCCAACGAAATACTAATGACATCATGCAGATCAGGCAACAGATGGTGACACATGACGATATTTCAATTATCATCAGGGATTTCACTGATCCGAAAATAAAAAAAGACTATCTGTTTTATAACGGTCAGACAGTGGAAGCTGCAATAGCATACAATGAAATATATTCCTCAGCAAAGGAATCAGTCTATATTATAGATGATTATATCGGGTTGAAATCTTTGGTGCTGCTCAAATCTGTTGCGGAAAACGTAAAAATAACCATTTTCACCGATAACAGGAACCATAATCTCCATCGAAGTGAATTCAATGATTTTCAACATGAATACCCGAAGGTTGATATTACATTGAAGAAAAATGGTGGCATTTTTCATGACCGATACATTATCATAGACCATGGAACGGCCAGTGAGAAAATATTCCATTGCGGCGGTTCGTCAAAGGATAGCGGCAAACGCATAACATCCATAACCCAAGTGGAGGATATTATGCTCTATCAAGACATCATAGCAAATTTGCAGCAAAATGAAAAAGCAAATATTTCATGTGACGCATGACTGTTCCCTGCATATTAAAATGGCAATACGAACCGATGTGCAATATTGCCCAATCCACGGGGATTCCAGTGGAGGAAATAAAAGGGTTGTGAAAAACAGCGGCATCTGGTCTGGGAGGTGAAAGAGGCTAAATGAAAAACAGGCACACGCCGCCGACGCTTATGACGGCTCCGATCACCTCGCGTAGGGTCACCTTCTGGTGGAAAATCAGTGCAGCGGGGGCGATGATCAGCACCGGCGTCAGGGCGAAAAGGGTCTGTGCAATGCCTGTGGCGGTGTACAGCGTCGCCATCAGCGAAAGGCTTACCCCGACAAATGGACCGAAAAACATCGACCAGAAGGCGCATTTCAGCGCTTTGCGGTCTTTCAATGCCTTACGTAGCGGTGCGGCACTCCCTTTTGAAAATAGGAACAGCAGCAGGAGGAATCCGGCCAGCCCGATGGTGCCGCGCATCATGGTGGAGGCGAACGGAATGCTTATCTTGAGCGGAATTCGCAGCAACGCTCCTTCAGGAACTGCATCTGCGGAGATTCCCCGGATGTGCAGCGCCGCATCATAGCTGGCCATCCCGATTTTGCTCAGCACAAGTCCTGCCCCTTGGCAGATGCCGGCCATTGCGGCGCAGAAAATGCCCTTGCGCGGCAGTTTGAGCCGGAGCCGGAAGGCGGAAACATCCCTGTCACGGCCGGCCGGTTCCTCCTTTTTCGACAGGATGGAGATGGCTATGCCGCACAGTGTGACAAACATGCCGGCAATGGCTGTCGGACGCATCTGCTCCCCGATGAACATCCGTCCGAGCAGGGCGGCTGTCGGTGCGGAAAGGGTCATGAAGAGCTGCCCGAAGCGCGACCCGATGATGATGTATCCCTGCATCAGGAAGTAATCTCCGACCACATATCCGACCACTCCGGAGAGAAGCAGCCACATCCATGTGGCACTGTCCGCAAAGCGCGGCACAGGAACACCCATGGTCAGCCAGAGCGTCAGTGCAAGGAAAACAAGCGACATGCTCATGCGGACGGCGTTGAATGGCAGCGACCCTATGCGTTTGGAGCCGACCTCTGCGTACAGCGCGGTCACCGTCCATGCAGCGGCCACAATGAGTGAAAGTGTTTCCCCTACAAACATGTGGTTACCGTTTTCTCCCTACCAGACTGCGGAACAGCTCCCTTTCGTTCCAGACGACGGCGGCGAGGTAGACAACCATCAGCAATGTGTTGAAGGCGAACATCCAGCCTGTCCTTTCCGGACGCAGCCAAAGGCTGCACGCGTAGAGTGCGAGCGCCAGAGCGAAATAGCCGAGCAGGGCTTTCACAGGATAGTCGGCGATAAAGGGTTGGTAGGTTGGATTCTTTTTAAGCCGCAGTGAGGTGAAGTAGGAGAGCAGCATGCAGATGCCGTATCCTGCAAGGCCGCCCCAGGCGCAGGCCATGTATCCGTACTTGGGGACAAAGATGAAGTTTATGGCCAGCAGTGCGGCGCATCCTATGCCGGAGAATATTGCGCCCCACCAGGTCTTCTCCGCCTGCTTGTACCAGAATGAGAGGTTGAAGTAGATGCCCATGAAAATCTCCGCCATCATGACGATGGGGACGGTCCGCAGCCCCTCCCAGTAGTCCCGTTTGATGATATATTTGAAGATGTCCATGTAAAGCACCACCACCAGAAATGCGAAGAGGGTGAAAATAACGAAATACTTCATAACTGCGCTTTGGTCATCAAGGCTCTCCCGACCCTTTTTGCCGCCGAAGACAAACGGTTCGTAGGCGTAGCGGAAGGCCTGGGTTATCATGGCCATGATCATTGCGATTTTGACGCATGCGCCGTAGATGCCAAGCTGCACCTCACCCTCTGTGCCGGGCACCAGAAAGCGGTAGCAGATCTTGTCAGCCACCTGGTTAAGGATGCCTATCACACCCATAAGCAGCAGCGGCCATGTATATTTTAGCATCTGTTTCAGCAGTGTGAAGTCAATGCCTTGCCGGAGCCCCTTTAGCTCAGGAATGAAGCCGAAGGTGACGGAAGCTGTGCAGATCAGGTTGACAATGAAAATATATCCCACCTGGTAGTCCGGACGGTACCAGCCCATCAGGGCGGGATGGCTTTCCGCCAGGGCGGGGGCGAGCAGGAAAATGAATAGGTTAAGCCCGATGTTGAAAATTATGAAGCCTAATTTGAGGATGGCGAACTTCCAGGCGCGGTGCTCGAAACGGAGCCGCGCGAAAAGGATGGCCTGGAATGCGTCCAGCCCGACCACGGCGGCCATGATGCGGATGAATTCGGGATGCGCCTCGTAGTGCAGCGCGGAGGCGATCGGACTTGTAAAGATGAAGCATGCGGCTACGAAAAGCAGCGAAACCGTGCCCACCGCGCCTAAGGCGGTGGAGAAAATCTGTCCGGACTTGTCCTTCTCCCTGTTGGCAAAATAGAAGAAGGTGGTCTCCATGCCGAAGGTGAGCAGCACCAGCAGCAGCGCGGTGTATGCGTAGAGGTTGGTGACGATGCCGTATCCGCCGGAGGCTGCGGCTATCTTGTAGGTGTACAGCGGCACCAGCAGGTAGTTCAGGAAACGCCCGATAATGCTGCTCAGTCCGTAAATGACCGATTCTCCCAACAGTTTTTTCAAGTTGCCCATAAAAATCCCTATTATTGAAAACGGTGCAAAAGTAATGATTTTTTGCGTGCGAAACAGTGAAAGTATATGCGAAAAATGTTTATATTTGCAAATTCAAAACAGAGGGTGGGGCGGAGAGCTTCCGGCTTGTTTTGAAAATAATTAATAGACAATAAGATGTTACGGAAAATAAGGGTTGTTATTGCGGTTCTCTTTTTCATAGGGATCACACTGCTTTTTTTGGATTTTACCGGCATGGTTCAACTCTGGCTCGGATGGATGGCGAAAATCCAGTTCCTGCCGGCACTGCTGGCGTGCAATTTTTTGGTCGTGGCGGGACTGCTGCTGCTGACCTTGCTCTTCGGACGGGTCTACTGCTCAGTAATCTGTCCGTTGGGGGTGATGCAGGATGTCTTTTCCTGGTTGGGCGGCAAGGTGAAAAAAGGGCGGTTCCGTTACCGGAAACCGCATACGTGGCTGCGCTACGGCATTCTCTGCCTCTTTGTGCTGCTGATGCTGGCAGGAGTGCATTCCCTTGTGATGCTTATCGCCCCTTACAGCGCATACGGCCGCATCGCCTCCCAGCTGTTCGCCCCGCTGTATGCATGGGGTAACAACGGCCTGGCCGCCCTGGCGGAGCATTACGGCAGCTATGCCTTTTATCCTGTTGCGGTACGGACAGTCGGGGTCTCCGCCTTAGTGGTGGCGGCACTGACGTTCGTCGTGGTGGCGGCATGGTCGTTTAAGAGCGGCAGGATGTGGTGCAACACAATCTGCCCGGTTGGGACGGTGTTGGGCTTCGTCTCCCGCTTCTCCCTTTTCAAACCGATAATTGATAATACGAAATGCGTTCATTGCGGACGCTGCGAGAAAAACTGCAAGGCCTCCTGTGTGGACAGCGGCAGCGGCCATGTGGACCACAGCCGCTGCGTGGGCTGCATGGACTGTCTGGAGCAGTGCCATGCCGGAGCCATCCGCTACGGCTTGCGCAAAAAGGTGAAAAACCCGCAGCCTTCCGCTCCGGAGGACGGTTCGCGGCGCGATTTCCTGAAGGTCTCCGCATTGGTCGCCGGCGGTGCCCTCCTGGAGTCGGCCTCACTTAAGGTGGACGGTGGGCTTGCGGTGATAGAGGAGAAGAAAAGGCCGGTGCGCTCCAATCCGGTTCGTCCGGCAGGTTCAATGGACTGCCGCCATTTTGAGCGTCACTGCACCGCATGTATGCTCTGCGTGAGCAATTGTCCGCAAAAGGTGCTCACACCATCCTCAAAACTGGACACCATGCTGACCCCCGAACTTGATTTCACAAAGGGGTTCTGCCGTCCGGAATGCACCCGTTGCTCGGAGTTGTGCCCGACCGGTGCCATACATCGTGTGACGGTGGAGGAGAAGTCCTCCATCCAGACGGGACATGCGGTCTGGGTGGCTGAAAACTGCATCGCCAGCAGGGACGGGGTGCATTGCGAGGCCTGTTCCGGCCACTGCCCGTCCGGTGCCATACAGCTGGTCCGGCAGGAAAACGGACGTATGGTTCCGGCGGTGGACACCGAACGCTGCATCGGCTGCGGTGCATGTGAGTATTATTGTCCGGCACGTCCTTTCGCGGCCATCTATGTGGAGGGGCATGTCGCACACCGTATCATTTAATATTGGAGCCATGAGCAAGAATAGTCATAACATCATATCTGAAATGGAGACCCCGGAGGGGAAAAACATTACGCGCAGGCAGTTCCTGAAAGTTGGAGTTGCGGCAGTGGCTGCCACGGCGCTTGCCACGGCCTGCGGACGCAAACAGCCCGAATCGTCGGAGGCGGCGGCTTTGGGCGAGGTTCCGGAGGGGAAGATGACCTACCGGACCAATGCGAAGGGCGACAGGATTTCCCTGCTGGGATACGGGAGTATGCGATTGCCCATTGTAAACGGAGGCAGCGCGCGCGACGGGGACGGTGAGATCGACATTGCGGCGGTGAAGGAGCAGATTGCCTATGCCTTTGCCCACGGCCTGAACATGATTGACACCGCTCCGCCCTATTGCAAGGGGCGTTCCGAAAAGGTGATGGGGGAGGTGCTGGCCGATTATCCGCGCAGCAGCTACTACCTATCCACCAAACTCTCCAATTTCACACCGGACACATGGGGGCTTGAGGCCTCAAAGGCCATATATTACAATTCGCTGAAATCACTGCGGACGGAATATCTCGATTTCCTGCTGCTGCACAGCTGCGGCATGCCAGGAAGGGATCTGGAGGGCCATGAACTGAGCGGAATGCAGGTTTTTGAAAGGCGTTTTATCGAAAACGGCCTGCTTGATTTCCTTCTTGAGGAGCGTGCAGCGGGGAGGATACGCAACCTCGGATTCTCCCACCACGGCGATGTGGAGGTGTTCGACCGCCTGCTTTCCGAACATGACCGCTACCATTGGGATGTGGCCCTTATCCAGCACAACTACGTGGATTGGAAACATGCGCGTGAAATCAACCCGCGCAACACCAATTCCGAATACCTGTACGGAGAACTCTCCAAACGTGGCATCCCCGCCTTTGTGATGGAGCCGCTGCTTGGAGGCCGTCTGGCGCAGGTGAACGAATTCGCCATGGGGCAGATGAAGGCAAGGGAGCCGCAGTCATCCCCAGCATCATGGGCGTTCCGTTTTGCGGGCAACCAGCCAGGCATACTTTCCGTCTTCAGCGGCATGACCTACATGGAGCATCTGCAGGACAACCTGCGCACCTATTCCCCGCACAGGCCGCTGAGCGACGACGAGCTGGCAATGCTCTCCGACATCGCAACCGTTTTCGCCCGTTTTCCGGAGATACCATGCACACATTGCGAATACTGCATGCCATGCCCTTACGGTCTGGACATTCCGGAGATTTTCTCCCATTATAACAAGAGCCTGCGGGAGGGGAATGTAGTGGCTGACACCGGAAGCGCCTCTTACCGCAGGGCACGCAGGGCCTTCCTGGTCGGGTACGGACGCAAAGTGCCGGGTATGCGGCAGGCCGACCACTGCATACATTGCGGAGTCTGCCTATCACATTGCCCGCAGGGTATCGACATCCCTTCGGAGATGGGGCGCATCGGCGGGTTTACCGAAGAACTTAAAAAACAAATGATCTGACAATAAAAAAGAGATATTATGGCATCAAAAAAAATCACCAAGGCTTTGAAGAAGGTGGCGGGCGGCAACGCCTACGACTGGAAATTTGTTAATGTGGGCGGAACTACGCGCGTCAGCATCCAATCCGGTGCCGACATTGCCCATCTGGGGGAACTGGACCAGAAAATGTGGACCGTTTTGAGCTGTCCTGTCAAGGGGCTTGAGATAGACGAGCGCACCCTGCAGCTGATGGATTCGGACGCGGACGGGAAAATCCGCGCCAACGAGGTTGTGGAGACGGCGGAATGGCTCACCTCAGTGCTGAACAATCCGGACGACATGCTCAAGCAGGAGGACTCTCTTCCCCTTTCCGCCATCAAACAGGAGAATGAGGAGGGTGCGAAGCTCTTCGATTCCGCAAAGCATATTCTGGCCAATCTTGGCAAGGAGGGTGATGCGATTTCGGTGGCCGACACCGCAGACAGGCTGGCCATCTTCGCCAAGACCCGCTTCAACGGGGACGGGGTGATAACGGAGCAGACCTGCGAGGAGGAGGCTCTGAAGAACCTTGTGGCCGCCTGCATGAAGGCCGAAGGTTCCACGGAGGACCGCAGCGGTGAGCAGGGTGTGAACGCGGAGCAGCTGGAGAACTTCTTCACCCATTGCCGCGAATATGCCGACTGGAAGGCGCTGGCCGCTGAGGGCAGCCCGATACTGCCTTACGGTGACAGGACCGCCGAGGCTTTCGCCGCATACGAATCGGTGCGTGACAAGATTGACGACTATTTCCTGCGCTGCCGTTTCACAGCATTCCATGAGGATGCGGCGGAGACGCTGGATGTCCCTGCGGTGCGGCTTGAAGGCATTGCGGAGAAAAACCTTACAGCATGTCTGGATGAAATATCCTCGTATCCATTGGCGCGTGTGCGCAAGGAGGCGGTGCTGCCTCTTGCCGAGGGGCTGAACCCCGCATGGGAGAAGGCTGTCTCAACCTTGAACGCCACTGTCTTCCAGACGGAATTTCCGGGAAAGGATGCACTTTCGGAGGCTGACTGGCAGGCTGTCAGATCCCGCTTCGCCCCGTATGCGGAGTGGCTCTCCAACAAGAAGGGGGCGGAGGTTGAGCCGCTTGAGCCTGAAATCATCCAGAGCGCATTGGAGCCTGCAAACCAAAAGGCTTTGCTTGACCTGATGGAGCAGGACAAGGCGTTGGAGGCCGAGGCTCTTGAGATACAGAATGTGGACAAACTGCTGCACTGCTACCGCGATTTCTACAAGCTGCTCAAAAACTACATCACCTTCGTTGATTTCTACGACAGGACTGAAGACCTCAAGGCGGTGTTCCAGGCAGGCACCCTTTACATTGACCAGCGGAGCTGCGACCTCTGCCTGAAGGTCTCCGACATGCCAAAGCACATGCAGTCCGCCGGATTGAGCGGCATGTTCCTGATGTACTGCGAATGCCGCTCCAAGGTGAAGAACGAGACCATGACAATTGTGGCCGCCATGACCGACGGCGACGTGAACGACCTGCGCGAAGGCAAGAACGCCGTCTTCTACGACCGCAACGGCCTCGACTGGGATGCCACAATAATCAAGATAATGGACAACCCGATAAGTGTGCGGCAGGCATTCTGGTCCCCGTACCGCAAGTTCGGACGTTTTGTAAATGAGCAGATAAGCAAGTTCGCTTCGGACAAGGAGTCGAAGGTGACCTCCGACATGTCCTCCGGCGTATCCGACGCAGGCACCAAGCTTGCTGAGCAGTCTGCCAATGCCGATGCCACGGCGGCGGCTCCGGAAAACAAGCCGAAATCCGCCTTTGATGTCGGCAAGTTCCTTGGCCTGTTCGCGGTGATCGGCATGGCATTGGGCACTATCTGCGGATTCCTGCTGGATCTGCTGACCGGTTTCTTCCACCTCAAATGGTGGATGATGCTGGTTGTCATTGCCGGAATTATGCTTGTGATTTCCGGTCCCTCCATGCTGTTGGCCTGGCTCAAGCTGCGCAAGCGTGACTTGGCACCGGTGCTGAATGCCAACGGATGGGCGATCAATGCGCGGGTGCTGGTCAACATTGTGTTCGGCTCCACGCTTACCCATATCGCCTCCTTCCCGATGGTTGCGGACCCCATGGCCGGAAAGAAGATGCCATGGTGGAAAAAGCTTTTCTGGCTGCTGTTTGTTCTGGCCGTGGTTTTCTGCGTGCTCTATTTCACCAACTGCCTCGCCCGTTTCGGACTCAAATGCAGATAGGTATGCCGCGATTGCAATGGCTGCTTGCCGGCCTGTTTTCACTTCTGGTGTGGGGAGCGGGGTTTGCCCAGGCTCCCCATGCCTGTGTTGTGCTGCTTAAGGACAAGGCGGGCAACGGCTGCACAATTTCGGAGCCGGAGCGTTTCCTTTCAGATTATGCCGTTGAAAAGCGGCGGCGGTTCCACATTCCGGTGACGGAGACGGATTTGCCCATCTCCCCGGCATATCTGGACACGCTCTCCCGTCTGGACAGCGGCTGCTTTGTGCTGACAACCTCCAAATGGTTCAACTATGTTGTGATAGGCACTAATGACAGTGTCGGAGTCTCCGATTCGTTGAGGGAGCGCATCGCGCTTTTCCCTTGGGTGGCGGGAGTATATAATCTGCACCAGATTCCGGATTCCCTGCTGCAATGTTGGTTTGACACTCTTTCGGCTGTCCGGGCTGTCAGCGGTTCGTCCGCTTCGCCCGCCGCACCTGCTGCGGACACATCTGATGCCGATTCCATTTGGGGCGCCTCCGCGCCACAGATAGCCTGTTTGAACGGCCTTTCCCTGCACCGTATGGGCTATTCAGGGCAGGGGATGCGGATAGCGGTGATTGACGGCGGTTTCCTGAATGTCGATTCCTTGGCCATGTTCGGTTCATTACGCAGTTCGGGAAGGTTGAAGGGTTACCGGAATGTTACGGAAGATACCACCGCCTTTTTCAGGGTGCATGAGTCGCACGGGCAGAAGGTGCTCTCCATCATGGGGGTGAACCGTCCGGGCGAATATGTCGGGAGCGCACCGGATGCGGATTACTGGCTTTTCCGTTCAGAACATACCGGATATGAGGATATTCTGGAGGAATATTATTTTGTCGCCGCCATTGAGCTGGCTGACAGCATAGGTGCGGATGCGGCCAATGTCTCCTTAGGATACACCACATTCAATGACAAAAAGCAGAACCACACCTGGTATGATTTGGACGGACGGCACAGCGTCGCCTCCATAGCCGCGGAGGCGGCGGTGCACCGCGGCTGCATTGTGAATGTGGCCGCCGGCAATGAGGGGGAGAAGACCTGGCTCCTGTTCGGCATCCCCTCCGATGCGCCCGCCGTGCTTTGCGTGGCTGCTGTCAACAGGGACAGTGCGGTGGCCTCTTTCAGCTCCAAAGGTGATTCCATCTGGATGAAGCCGGACATTGCCTCCGTCGGATGGGGGACGGCCTTCTGTGATGTCAGCGATACGGTTGCTTACGGCAACGGGACCTCGTTCGCCACGCCGCTCAATGCCGGGCTGACCGCATGTTTGTGGCAGGCTTTCCCGCAAAAGACGGCTGAGGAGGTGATCGACGCGGTGCGCCAAAGCGCTGACCGCTACCTTGACTGGAACCGCCTTACAGGTTACGGCATCCCCGACTATGCAAAGGCATACCGTCTGCTGAAGGGTGATTTGGGAGTTGCCGGAGCTGCGGAATCGCGGCTGCGCTTCAAGTGTTATCCCAATCCGGTAAAGGAGACACTCTGGTTGTCGTTGCCGGAGGGTTCTCCGGCGCGGACGGTGCGGCTGTACGATGCCCAAGGCCGTATGCTGCAGCGAATGCCGGTCAGCGGCACGCTGATGGAGATTGGTTTTTCAAACCTTCCCGCAGGTTCATATTTCCTGCTGCTCAGCGGGGGCGGGGAGGATGCTGTGCGTATGGTGGTGAAGGAATAATTTCTATTTGCCGATGCAGAAGCGGGAGAAAATCTCTCCAAGAATATCATTGTTTGTGACCTCTCCTGTGATTTCGCCCAGATGGCGGATGGCGTTGCGTGCATCTATGCTCAGCAGGTCGGGTGTGCGTCCGCATCCCAGGCCGCTTCGCATCTCCTCAAGTGCCGAGCGGACATTCAGCAACGCTTCGTAGTGGCGGAGGTTCGTCAGCATCACCTCTCCGCTTCTGCCTTCAAATCCTGCCATGCGGGCAAGCTGGAGTTTGAGTTCTTCCAGCCCTTCCCCACGCAAGGCTGAAATCCGGTAAGTGACCGGATTGTCCGACACCTTTCCATAGTGCGGTGCCTCCGCCAAATCCTCCTTGTTGTGCAGGACAATGCATTTTTTCCCTTTGCGTCCATATTCTCCGAGCGCCGCTCCGGTCTCCTCCGCTGTCTCATTCATGTCGGTCAGATGCAGCACCATTTCGGCGTTGTCAATGGCCTTGCGGCTGCGTTCGATGCCCATAGCCTCCACAACGTCACCGCTTTCCCGAAGTCCGGCGGTGTCGATGAATCTGAATGTGACGCCTTCTATTGTCATGCACTCTTCAATGGTGTCGCGTGTGGTTCCCGCTATTGGGCTGACAATGGCGCGGTCATCTGACAGAAGCGCGTTGAGCAGGGTTGATTTTCCGGTGTTGGGCCGTCCCACAATGGCTACGGGAATCCCTTTTTTCAGGGCGTTGCCCATGCGGAAGGAGCCGATGAGACGCTCCACCTTTCCGGAAAGGGTGGAGTTGAGCTCCTTCAATTGGTTCCGGTCGGCGAACTCGACATCCTCCTCGCTGAAATCCAGTTCCAGCTCCAGCAGTGAAACCATACGGATCAGTTCATCACGCATTGTCCGCAGCTCTTGGGCGTATCCGCCTCTCATCTGGCTGAATGCCAGCTGGTGCGATGCCCTTGAGTCGGAGGCGATAAGGTCGGCCACCGCCTCGGCCTGTGACAAGTCCATTTTTCCGTTCAGGAAGGCGCGACGGGTGAATTCCCCAGGCTCCGCCATGCGGCAGCCGTTCCGTATAAGCAGTTCTAACATCCGCTGCATGATGTATGCGGAACCGTGGCAGGAGATTTCAGCCATCTCCTCGCCTGTGTAGGAGTGCGGTGCGGAAAAGGTCCAGAGCAGCACCTCGTCCAGACATTCCCCGCCGTCGGTGATTTCACCGAAGCGTACCTGACGGTCGTGCATTGCGGAGGCGGCGTTTTTGGGGCTGAATATCCTGGAGACAATCCCTTTTGTGCCTTTGCCGGATATCCTTATCACGCCCAAAGCCCCGGAACCGGCTGGTGTGGCGGGGGCGCAGATGCAGTCCTGTTCCATCTTTAGAGAGTGTCGATCACTGCGCACAGCCGCCGGAATATCTCATCCATGCTGCCGACACCTTCAATATGGTTGTATTTGTCCTGACTGCGGTAATAGTCAATCACCGGCATGGTCTTGCTTTCGTATTCCTTGAAGCGTTTCAGGATAACCTCTTCGGTGTCGTCCTTACGGCCTTCAATCTGTGCGCGTTTAAGCAGCCTCTGCAGCAATTCGTCCTGCGGCACATCCAATGCCAGCATGGTGTGTACGGCTGTCTTACGTTTGGCGAGCAGCAGGTCAAGCGCTTCGGCCTGGGCGGTGGTTCGCGGAAAACCGTCGAACAGGAACCCCTTTGCATCGGGAGTCTCGTCCATTTTCGATTCAAGCAGCTTTATCACAAGGTCGTCAGGGGCAAGGATGCCCTGTTCGGCCAGATTCTTCACCTGCAGTCCGAGCGGTGTGCCTTTGGCAATCTGCTCGCGGATAACATCGCCGGTGGAGATGTAGGCCAGCCCGTATTTTTCCAGCAGCCGTTTGGACTGTGTGCCCTTGCCGCTGCCCGGAGGGCCGAACAGCACGATGTTCAGCGTCTTGTTCCCCGAAGGTGTGCAGAGCGGGTGCTGCCGCAGGTATTCATCCATCAGCCGTGCGAAATATTTCCCCAGGATGTCAAACTCGATGTTGATGACGCTCCCTTCGCGGATGTTGTGGAAATTTGTCACCTGGTGGGTGTAGGGGATGATGGCCACCGAGAAGTATCCCTGTTCCGAATCCACCACCGTCAGGCTCACCCCGTTGACGCAGATGGAGCCTTTTGGGACAGTCATGAAACCCTCCTTGGGTTCGTATTTGAAATAGTAGCGCCAGCTGCCGTTCTCGTCCGTAACCTTGGTGCAGACGGCGGTCTGGTCCACGTGGCCCTGCACGATGTGGCCGTCAAAGCGGCCGTCCAGCCGCATGCTCCGTTCCAGATTCACCTCGTAGCCGACGGTCCAGCTGCCGAGGTTGGTCTTCTGCAGCGTCTCGTCCATTGCGGTGACCACGTATTGCTTTTTTTCGTGGTCGATGCTGACGATGGTGAGGCAGCAGCCGTCATGCGCCATGCTCTGGTCAATTTTCAACTCATCGATAAAAGGCACCTCAATCACGAAATCCACGTTGGTCTGATACCGGATGATTTCCCTGACGATGCCTGTCCGTTCCACGATTCCTGTAAACATATTTATTAGGTGTTATGTTGTTAAGATGTTAAGATGTTTTGTTCTGATAGATTTTTTTTGTTTGTTTCAATCCGATTTTTTGACAATTTTTGTGGTAATAATCAAGCGGATCTTTGAAATAATTTGCATTTTCAATGATATTTTCTTTTTGCGAACAGATGATTTCACCATTGGCGTTGCATAGCATGCAGGTGACCAGGCTTGATTGCAGCAGATGGTCTTGTGTAGCGGATTCCAGGCAGATCTCATAGCCTTTCAGGCTGTCCAGATAGCTGCATTCCCATATTTCAAGTTGGTTGGCGGTATCGGATTGGTACCGTTCCACAATGGCTTTCAGCCAGGGCAGGTCGAGCGGGTTTTCCGTCGGGACGGCCGCTTCATGTTTGGGGAAATGCTCCGCCAGCCTCACATTGTACAGGATGTCCGAAAGCTGGCTCAAGACCTCTCCGGTCCGGGCATCTATATAAACAGTTTCATCCACATGAAATTTTCTTTTTTCTTTATCCGTAATCCTACAGATACGGAATCCACTGTCACGGTAGTTGCACACGTAGGCAAGATGCAGGGTGGTATCCAGCAGATTCCGCTTGTTCATGCAAAGGATTCTCCCAGTTTCAACCATATATGGTCCTTTTAATGAATCACTTTCAAAAATACACTGCCAGATAATATTTTTTGTCAGTTCACCAGCCTCATCAAAAGTGATTTTTGTGGACAGGTCCGGTTTTTTGCAGTCCAGGTATGAGCCATTGGCATAGCAAAAGCTGTCTTTATGATAAACCACACGGATGGGTTCACCATCCACAGGAATCCCAATGCTGACCAACTTTGGAATTAGCCTTGGAATTTCCTTGTTAAATTTGTATGTTAATACATATTTTTCCCTGTAATGTAAATTATACTTCTCGTAACGGTAGCCTCCCGCATCGGAATCGTTTTGTGAATGCCAGATTACACAGTTTTTGGGCAGACGGAGATATTTTTTCAGCGCCGTAGTGGCCGGAACCCCCTGCTGGAAAAAAGGGGCTCCCTCTTCTTGGGTGATGTGGAAACTTTTTATCCGGTTGTCATGCTGCACCTGCGCGGCTTTGCCGCTGCTGCCATCTGCCACCTCCTTGTTGGCCCGGCACGCGGTCAGCAGGATGCACGCTATGGCGGTG
>DBYD01000050.1:30232-30417 GCA_002309855.1 Bacteroidales bacterium UBA1195 | reverse complement strand
TTCTTACTTCTTACTTCTTAATTCTTGCTTCTGAACACTAACTCATCCCCCGCTCCGCTTTGATGCGCTGGTATGCCTCGTTGATCTCCGCAAAACGCCTTTCCGCCTCCTTGCGGGCCGTCTCCCCCAGATGCGCCACCTTGTCCGGATGGTTGTCGATGGCCAGACGGCGGTACGCCTTCTTG